>JBFWQJ010000104.1:0-10030 GCA_050249515.1 Dehalococcoidia bacterium
GAACGCACCGAGGCCCACGCGCACCCCACGCCCGCCGCGCTGCCGGCCGACCGGCCGCTGCTGGAGGTGCGTGACCTGGTGACGCAGTTCCCCACCCGCCAGGGCTGGCTGACCGCCGTGAACCACGTCTCGTACGAGTTGAAGGCCGGCCGCGTGCTCGGCGTCCTCGGTGAGTCCGGCTCGGGCAAGAGCGCCATGCTCCGCACGATCCTCGGCCTGCAGCCGAAGACGGCCCGCATCTCCGGCGAGGTCATCCTCCGCGACCGCGACCTGATCAGCATGTCGGCCCGCGAGCGCGAGGACATCCGCGGCGAGTGGGTGTCGATGGTCTTCCAGGACCCGATGACCGCGCTGGACCCGGTGTTCACGGTGGAACAGCAGCTGGTGGAGACGATCCGCCGCCACACGCCGATGTCGAAGGCCGCCGCCTCGCAGCGCGCGCTGGAGCTGCTGCAGACGGTGCAGATCCCCTCGCCGGAGCGGCGCCTGAAGGCGTACCCGTTCGAGCTGTCCGGCGGCATGCGCCAGCGCGTGGTCATCGCCATGGCGCTGGTGTCCAACCCCAGTCTCCTGCTGGCGGACGAGCCGACGACGGCGCTGGACGTCACGGTCCAGGCGCGCGTGCTGGACCTGTTCCGCGACCTGAAGGACCGGCTGGGGATGGCGATCATCTTCGTCACCCACGACCTGGCGGTCGCCGCGGAGATCTCGGACGACATCGTCGTCATGTACGCCGGCCGCGTCGTGGAGTTCGGCAGCCTCGATGACATCGTCAACAACCCGCAGCACCCGTACACGAAGGGCCTGCTGGAGGCGAACATCCGCCCCGGCCAGACCGAGCGGCCCGAGGCGATCCCGGGGTCGCCGCCGAACCTCGCCAACCTCCCGCCCGGCTGCTCGTTCGCGCCGCGCTGCCACGCGGCCTCCGCGCGGTGCTGGGAGGCGCTGCCGGAGTTCACGGTGCTCAGCAAGACGCAGCAGGTCCGCTGCGTCCTGGCCGAGGAGACGAAGTAATGGCCACGCTCATCATGCGCCGCGTCGGCATGGCCATCCCGACGCTCTTCGGCGTCACGCTGATCATCTACCTCCTGCTCTCCATCCTGCCCGGCGACCCGCTGGCCGCGCTGCTGCCGCAGGACGCCACCGCCGATGACCGCGCCCGCCTGGCGAGCGCGATGGGCCTCGACCGCGCGCTCCCGGTCCGCTACGTGATGTGGCTGGACGACGTGCTGCAGGGCGACTTCGGCTACTCGCAGTTCCGCCGCCGCGACGTCTCCGAGTTGATCGCGACCGCATGGGGCAACACCGCGTCGCTCGCCGTCTACTCGATCACCTTCGGCCTCTCGACCGGCGTGCTGCTGGGCACGCTGGCCGGGGTCTATCGAGGCTCACGCGTGGACCGCTTCGTGACGAGCTTCGCCATCGTGGGCCTGTCCGTGCCCTCGTTCTGGGTGGCGATCCTGTTGCTCATCGTCTTCTCGGCGCAGCTGCGGATGCTGCCCGCCGGCGGCCTCGCGACGATGGAGAAGGGGATGGCGGATTACTTCTCGCACCTGGTGATGCCGGTGCTCTCCGGATCGATGGTGAGCATCGCGATCACCTCGCGCGTGACCCGCGCGAGCATCGTGGAGACGTTCCACGCGGAGTTCGTGGACACGCTCCGCGCGAAGGGGCTGCGCGAGTGGCAGGTGCTGACGCACGTGGCGAAGAACGCCGCGTCGCCGGTGCTGACCACGGCGGGCCTGCAGGTCGGCTTCCTCCTCGGCGGCTCGGTGCTGATCGAGACGATCTTCTCGTGGCCGGGGCTGGGGCAGCTGGTGTTCAACGCGATCGCCGCGCGGGACCTGCCGGTGGTGCAGGCCACCACGGTGGTGATCGCCTGCACCTTCGTGATCCTCAACCTGCTGGTGGACCTCATCCAGATGACGTTCGACCCGCGGCTGAAGCGCGCGGCGTAGGCCCAGGCTACCCATTCGCCCCTGTTGGGAATGACGTGAGGAGACCCAGATGGCGGTCCTGAACCCAGTCAGCGCAACCGCGGCCCAGTGGGCCGCCTCGGACGCGCCGGCGAGCCCGGAGTCCTACCTGCAGGCGGCGCGTCGACGCTTCCTGAAGAACCGCGTGGGGCTCTTCGCGCTCGGCGTGCTGGTGACGCTCATCCTGATCTCGGTCGCGGCGCCGATCCTGACGCCGTACGACCCCGCGATCGGCCAGGCGACGGCGCGACTCCGGCCCATCGGCACCCCGGGGCACCTCCTCGGCACGGACGAGCAGGGGCGCGACATGCTGACGCGCATTCTGTACGGCGGCCGCATCTCGCTGATCGCCGGTCTGACGCCGGTGGTGCTGGCGACGATCATCGGCACCACGCTCGGTTCGATCTCGGGCTTCATCGGCCGGTGGGTGGGCGCGGTGATCATGCGCACCATGGACATGTTCTACGCGTTCCCGGCGGTACTGCTGGCGATCGCGATCTCCGCGTCGCTGGGGCCGGGCATGGTGAACCAGATCATCGCCCTGACGATCATCTACATCGCCCCGATCGCCCGCGTGGCGGAGGCGGCGACCAGGCGCATCGTCGTCTCCGAGTTCATCGAGGCGGCGCGGCTGACCGGCGCCGGCACCTCGCGCATCATCCTGACGCAGATCGTGGCGAACATCTTCAGCCCGATCTTCGTCTACTCGTCCGGCCTCGTGGGGCTGGCGATCGTGACGGCGGCGAGCCTGTCGTTCCTGGGCCTGGGCGTCAGCCCGCCCACGGCGGAGTGGGGCTTCATGCTCAACGCGCTCCGTGGCGCGATCTACATCAACCCGTGGGTCGCGGCGCTGCCCGGCTTCTTCATCTTCGTGACGTCGATCTCGTTCAACATGCTCGCGGACTCCATCCGCGACTCGCTCGACGTCCGCGAGTAGCCACGACATTCGAACGCACCCGCGAGAGCAGGAGGACCGACATGACCCTCGAGGCCGAACGCACGATCCCGGCGCCCGCCCCCCGGCGCGACCTGCTGGAGGTCGTCAACGTCAGCAAGCAGTTCCCGGTCCGCCTGGGGCCGATGAAGAAGGGCTACGTCTCCGCCGTCGACTCGCTCTCGCTGAACGTCGCGCGAGGCAGCACGATGGGCATCGTGGGTGAGTCCGGCTGCGGCAAGTCCACGGCGGCCCGCCTGATCGTCGGCCTGCTGAAGATCGACTCGGGCGACATCATCTTCGACGGCACGAACCTGCACGCGCCCCGCTCGATGCGCCAGCCGGGTCCGGACCAGAAGGCGCTGCGGCGCAACATGCAGATGGTCTTCCAGGACCCGCACTCCTCGCTCAACCCGCGCGCCTCCGTGGGCGAGATCATCTCGTTCCCCATGAAGGTGCACGGCTTCGCGAAGGAGGAGATGCGCGAGCGCACCTCGTGGCTGCTGGAGCAGGTGGGCCTGCACGCGAACCACGCGTCGTACTACCCGCACCAGATGTCGGGCGGCCAGCGCCAGCGCGTGAACATCGCGCGGGCCCTCGCGCTGTCCCCGCAGCTCGTGGTGTGCGATGAGGCGGTGTCCGCGCTGGACAAGTCCGTGCAGGCGCAGGTGCTGAACCTGCTGAAGGGGCTGCAGGAGGAGCTGGGGCTCACCTACATCTTCATCAGCCACGACCTAAACGTGGTCCAGTTCATGAGCGACAACGTCTGCGTCATGTACCTGGGCCAGGCGGTGGAGACGTGTGGCGCGGACCGCCTGTACGAGAATCCGCTGCACCCCTACACGCGAGCGCTGCTCGCCTCCACGCCCGTGCTCGGCGAGAAGAACGTGTCGGACGTGCCGCCGCTCGAGGGCGAGCTGCCGAGCCCGCTCAACCCGCCCTCCGGCTGCCGCTTCCGCACCCGCTGCCCCTTCGCGATGGACGTCTGCGCCGAGGAGGCCCCGAAGCTGACCCAGCCGGAGCCGGGCCACTACGTGGCATGCCACCTCTTCACCGACGAGTCCCCGGCCGTCGCTCCGAAGTACGCCGCGCCCGCGGTGCTCCCGATCGTGTAGCAGGCCCCCTCCCCTGCTCCACCCCGAAGCGGCCACGGCTCCCCCGCCGTGGCCGCTTCGTGTGCAGTGCTTCGGCAGCAGCGCGATCAGCCGGGGCGCGCGCTACCAGACGTCTCCGTCCCGCCAGTCGCATGCGAGGGGACTGGCGGGGTCGAGCGGCACCGTCGCTCCCCAGACCATGACCGAATCGTCGTCGTCCGCCGTGCGCACCAACCCCTCCGGCGTCACCGCGCAGGTCTCGCCGCCCCAGGGCTGCCACCCTCTCGCCAGATAGAACGGGAACCCGGCGGCGCTCGCCGACAGCGCGCCGACTTCGTAGGCACCGAGGATCACCGCCTCGAGCCGATCCATGACCGTCGTCCCGAAGCCCTGGCGCTGCCGATTCTCGCGCACGGCGACGCCCTCCACGTAGCCGCAGCGCAGCACTCTGCCGGCGTGGGTCAGGCGCCGCTGCACGACCGAGCCGTGGGCGATCAGCCGTTCGTCCTCCCACACGAGCGCGTGGACGCCGCCGAGCGTGTGGTCCCAGTCGTCGCTGCTGAACTCGCGCCCGAACACCTCGACGAGGAGTTGATGCACCAGCTCCAGTTGCCCGGCGCGGAGCATCGCCGTGTGCTCCACCTCAACGCGACTCGTCATGGACGGCGCACCTCGTCCCTTCGCCGGTTCGTCTCACCGCGAGGAGTGTACGCACACAGAAGGGGCGGGGCTTGCGCCCCGCCCCTTCCGAGCGGCCTCGATGCGTCGAGGGGGGCTAGACGGCGACGCTCTGCGCGATCGCCGGGACGTTCAGGTGATGGCTGGTGAGGCGCTGGTAGGCGTCTCCCGCGCGCAGCACCGTCGCCTCGTCGAACGGCTTGCCGACGATCTGCATCGACAGCGGAAGCGTCGGGGCGGTGCTCGTCAGGCCGACCGGCAGCGCGAGCGCCGGCAGGCCGGTGAGGTTCCAGACGCCGGTGAAGGAGCGCGCGCCCAGCATCTTCTCCGGGCTCATGTCCGCCCGCAGCGGCGCCGGCGCCGGCGAGGTCGGCGTGATCAGCACGTCGAACTGCTGGAACACGCCCGCGATCACCTGCTTGAAGTACGAGCGGAAGCGCTGCGCCTGCACGTAGTCCGCGCCGCTCCACAGGATGCCTCGAGCCAGCGACTGCGACGTGAACTTCCCGTACGTGTCGAACATGCTGCCGAGGTCCGGGCGGTGATACGCCGCGGCCTCGCAGAACATGATGATGGTGTTCGCGTCCTTCGCCTCCGCCAGGTGCGGGATCGTGATCTCCGTCACCTGCGCGCCCGCGCCCTTCAGCACGTCCACCGCCGCGAGGACGGCGGCGCGCTGCTCCTGGTTCATGTCCGGGTCGTCGTAGAAGTACGACATCGGCACGCCGATCTTCATGCCCTTCACGTCACCGGTGAGCGCGGCGGCGTAGTCCGGCACGGGGACATCGACGGTGGTCGGGTCCTTCGGGTCGTAGCCGGCCATGACCTGCAGCATCAGCGCGCAGTCGTAGGCGGAGCGCGCCATCGGGTTGATGTGGTCCAGCGAGTAGCCCAGCGGCACGCAGCCGAACTTCGACACGCGGCCGAACGTCTGCTTCAGCCCCGTGATGCCGTTGAACGAGGACGGGCCGCGCGTGGAGCCGCCGGTGTCCGTGCCCAGGCCGCCGAGCACCATGCCCGCCGATACGGCGATGCCCGTCCCGGACGAGGATCCCGAGGCGCTGCGCGGCAGGTCCCACGGATTCTGGGGCATGGGGAACGGCTTGTCCGGGTCCGGCTGGCCGATCGCGAACTCGTTGAGCACGAGCTTGCCGGCAATGACCGCCCCGGCCGCCTTCAGCTTCTCGATCACCGTCGCGTCGTAGCCCTCGCCCCACGCGGGGTCCAGGACCATGCCGTTCGCCGTGGTCGGCGCCTCCGTCGTGGCGAGGATGTCCTTCACGGCGAGCGGGATACCCTGCAGCGGGCCGCGGTCCTTGCCGGCGGCGAGCTCGGCATCCGCCTGTGCCGCCGCGGCGAGCGCGCTCTCGTCCGTGATCGTGATGAACGCGCCCAGCGTGGGGTTCAGCGCGTGGGTCTTCTCCAGCAGCGCCTTCGTCAGATCGGTGCTGGTGAGGCTCTTGCTGCGCAGCGCCGCCGCTGCGTCCTTGATCGTCAGGGGGATGTCCATCGGAGGGATGTCCTTCGGGTGCGTGTGCGTGGGGACGGGAACGCGAAGAGGGGAGTGCGGTCGCCCGCACTCCCCTCTCCGTGACTATCGCGCCGAGTAGATGACGGCGGGCTGCTCGTAGCGGACCTCGGGCAGCGTGTAGAGCCGGTCAGCCGCCGCGCGGAGCGTGGGGTACGCCCGCACGAAGATCTGGACTTGCTCCTCCGTCAGGGTCGTCATCCCGGCCGCGTTCAGCAGCGCGCGGACGGTGGTCTCGGTGTCGGTCGGTTCAGTCATCGGACTGCTCCATTTCCTCGGACGCCCGGTGTGCGGGCGTCATTGCGGCTAGCTCTTCATCCACACGGAGCGGAAGTCGCCCCACCAGGACTGCGGCTGCACCCACCCGCGCACGTTCGGCGACAGGACCCGCAGGTTGAGGTCGTGGACCATCGGGACGATCGGCGCCTCGCGGGTCAGCGCGGCGTCGGCCTTCGCCATCCACTCGTTCTGCTTCGCCACGTCGAACTCGGCGGCGGCGGCGGCAATCGCGTCGTCGAACTCCTTGTTCGAGAAGTTCGTGCCGTTGCAGCAGGCGCCCTTGCCCGGGATGCGCTCCGAGAGGAACGACCCGAAGGCACCCATGGGCGACTGCGTGTTCGGCGAGAAGTAGTAGCCGTCGTACTTCTGGTAGTCGGCGCCGTTCAGGCCGGCGCGGTTGAGCGAGAGGATCGTGTTCCACTCCAGCGGCACGAGGGAGACCTCGATGCCGATGGCCTTCATGTCCTGCTGGAACTTCTCGCTCATCGGACCCGGCCACATGTTGCCGGAGCCGCCGGTCGGGTAGGCGATCGTGGCCTTCAGGGGCAGCTCGACGCCGGCCTCCTTCAGGAGCGCCTTCGCCTTCTCCACGTCGTACTTGTAGCCGGCGAAGGTCGTGTCACGCCACGGGTTGCCCTCGTACATCAGGTTGCTGGCGGGCTTGCCGGCGCCCTGGATGATCGAGACCACACCGTCACGGTCGATGCCGTAGGCGATCGCCTGGCGCACCTTCACGTTGCTCCACGGCTCCTTCGTGGTGTTGAAGCCGTAGTAGATCGCGTGCGGGTACTGCTTCAGCAGGACGTTCGCGCCGGAGGCCTTCAGCTGCTCGATGGAGTCGGGCGGCGGCACCTCGGCCCAGTCCACCTGCCCCGCCTGGAACGCCGCCAGGCGCGCCGCGGGCTCAGGCATGGGGTAGAGGATGATCTTGTCGATCTTCGCCGGTTCCTTCCAGTAGTCCTTGAAGGGCACCAGCTCCATCACCTGGCCGTCCACGTACTTCTCGACCATGAACGGGCCCGTGCCAACGGGGTGCTTCGGGTAGTCCTTGTTGCCCCACTTCTGGATCGCGGTGGGGCTCGGGATGTTCATGGAGACCATGTCGTAAGCCAGGAAGGCCCACGGCTTCTTCGTCACGATCTCGAAGGTGAACTCGTCCACCTTTCGGTAGGACTTGACCTGCTGGAAGTTGCTGGCGCCCGCGGCCGCCTGCGGCGCGGAGTAGAACTCGAAGTCCTTCCTCAACACGCGGTCGAGGGCGAACTGGACGGCGTCCGCGTTGAACGGCGTGCCGTCGTGGAACTTCACGTTCTGACGCAGCTTCAGCGTCCACGTGACCTTGTCGTCCGCGACCTTCCACTCCGTCGCCAGGCCGGGGCCGGGGACCGGCACGTGGTCACCCTGCCACGCGTCGCCGAGGAGCAGCGTGTCGTAGACGTTCGCGCCCACGAAGCGCTTGCCCTCGCCGCCCTCGGTGAGGAACTGGTCGGGGATCGGCACGTTGCCGGCCGACATGGCGATGCGCAGCGTGCCGCCCTTGCCGGACGTGTCCGTCGCGGCCTTCGTGTCGCCGCTCTCCGCCTGCGGGACACCCGCCGGCGCCGGCGCCACCTCCTGCGCGCTACCACACGCGACGGCGAACGCGGTCAGCGCTGCCGCGACGAGCGGTCCGAATCTCTTCCACGGTTTCTGCTGCACGATGTGCACCTCCCTCTGGCCGCTGTTCCGCCGAACCTCGAAGCCGCGCGCCGATCGGGGCCGCCAACCGATCGAGGATTCGTCGACGCATAGCCTCGGGCCGCGCGATTACCGCTGTGTCGCGAGTCCGTGAACGCCGAGAAAACTTGGCGCTGCGCGGCGATTGCGCCGCTGTTTCAGCCGCGCGCCTCATCGCCGCGGCGCGATGGACGTTGTGCAATCGCCGCGGTGCAGCCGCGAACGAAGTTCGTCACCTGCGCGAAACGGACGCGTCACCCTCGCGACACGAGCGCCGGGGATGCTGCCTGCGACGCACCGGACGGCGCGTCACCTCGCCCTGCCCCGCGCACCGAAGGAGCCCGCGTTGAACACGCCGATGACGATCCAGACCGCCGCCGAGGCCCTGCGTGCCGGCGACATCACCAGCGTGGAGCTGACGCAGCGACTGCTCGCGCGCATCGAGGAGCTGAACCCGACGCTGGGCGCGTTCCTCCACGTCGCCACCGATAACGCGATCGCGGAGGCGACAGCCGCCGACGCGATGTTCGCGGCGGGGATCGACAGGGGGCCGCTGCAGGGCATCCCCTACGGCGTGAAGGACATCATCGCGACGCAGAACGCGCCGACGACGGCGAACTCGCTCGTCCTCGACCGCGCGTGGGGCGCGGGGTACGACGCCACGGTGATCCGCCGCCTCCGCGCGGCGGGCGCCGTGATGCTGGGCAAGACCGTGCTCAACGAGTTCGCGTACGGCGCGCCCGACCCGGACAAGCCGTTCCCCATGCCGCAGAACCCGTGGGACCTGCCCCGCACCGCCGCGGGCTCCTCGTCCGGCTCGGGCATCGCCGTCGCCGCGGGACTCGCGCTCGGGGCGCTGGGCACGGACACGGGGGCGTCCACGCGCGGGCCGGCCGCGGTGAGCGGCCTGACGGGGATGAAGCAAACCTACGGTCGCGTGCCGAAGTGGGGCTGCGTGCCGCTGGGCTACAGCCTGGACGGCATCAACCCGATGGCCCGCAGCGCGTATGACTGCGCGCTGATGCTGAACGTGATCGCCGGCCATGACCCGAAGGACCCGACCACCCTCCCCGTCCCCGTGCCGGACTACACCGCGACGCTGGACGGCAGCGTGGCCGGAATGACCATCGGTGTGCCGTACACCTACTTCTTCGACGCCCCGCAGCTCAACCCGGAGATGCGCGAGGCCGTGCTGCAGGCGGTGGAGGTGCTCAAGGACCTCGGCGCGACGGTGAAGGAAGTGGTCGTCCCCCACGCGGCCGAGGCGAAGGACGCGAACACGATCATCATCGCGGGCGAGGGCTTCGCGTATCACCAGCCGGACATGTCCACGCGCTTCGCGGACTACGGCAAGTACACGTGGGAGGTGATCGCCCGCGGCCTGCTCCTCAACGCGTCCGACTACGTGCAGGCGCAGCGCTTCCGCACCTACTTCCGCGCCGCGATCGCCGAGCTCTTCGAGGACATCGATGTGCTGATCACGCCGACCCAGCTGGGGCCGGCCGCGCTGCGGTCGGAGATGAACGCCACGGCGCAGTTGACCAACCCCGGCTTCACCGGGCAGTGGAACCTCGCGGGCATCCCGGCGATGGCGGTGCCGGTCGGGTTCTCCTCCAACGGGCTGCCGCTGTCGATGCAGATCGTGAGCGCGGCCTTCGACGAGGCGGCCGCGTTCCGCGTGGGCGACGCCTACCAGCGCGCCACCGACTGGCACCTCCGCGTGCCCACGCACGCGCGGGGCGTCGCCGTGTAGCGGCCGCCCCGGCTGGCCGAGGCACGAGGGCTCGCCGGCGGCGGGCCCTCGCTGCGTCCGGGGCGAATCCGG
>JBFWQJ010000105.1:0-10022 GCA_050249515.1 Dehalococcoidia bacterium
CTCGGCGGCGATCGTCGAGGGACGGATGCGCGACTCCGCGAACGCGATGTCCTCGCGCACGTTCGGGTTCAGGTGGTGGCACACCATGAGCATGTCCAGGTGCTCCTGGATCGTGTTCACCGTGTACGGGCGCGTCGGGTTCGTCGAGGACGGCAGCACGTTCGGCAGCGAGGCCACCCGCACGATGTCCGGCGCGTGGCCGCCGCCGGCGCCCTCGGTGTGGAACGTGTGGATCGTGCGCCCGGCGAACGCGGCGATCGTGTCCTCCACGAACCCGGCCTCGTTCAGCGTGTCCGTGTGGATCGCCACCTGCACGTCGAAGGCGTCCGCGACGCGCAGGCACACGTCGATCGCCGAGGGCGTCGAGCCCCAGTCTTCGTGCAGCTTCAGCCCGCACGCTCCCGCCTCGATCTGGCTCCACAACGCCTGCGGGTCGCTGGTGTTCCCCTTCCCGAAGAAGCCGAGGTTCACCGGGTACGCGTCCGCCGCCTCCAGCATCCGCGCGATGTTCCACTCGCCGGGCGTGCACGTGGTCGCGTTCGTCCCCGTCGCCGGGCCGGTGCCGCCGCCGAGGAGCGTCGTGACGCCGTTCGTCAGCGACTCGACCGCGATCTGCGGGGCGATGAAGTGGATGTGCGAGTCGATGCCGCCCGCGGTGAGGATCAGGTGCTCGCCCGCGATCACCTCGGTGCCCGCGCCGATCACCAGGCCGGGGGTGATGCCCGCCATGGTGTCCGGGTTGCCCGCGGCGCCCACGCCGACGATGCGACCGTCCTTGATGCCGACGTCCGCCTTCACGATCCCCCAGTGGTCGATGATCAGAGCGTTCGTGATCACCAGGTCGAGCGCCTCGGCCGGGCTCGCCGTCTGCGCCATGCCGTCGCGGATCGATTTGCCGCCGCCGAACGAGGCTTCGTCGCCGTACGTGTGCAGGTCCGCCTCGACCAGCGCATACAGGTCCGTGTCCGCGAGCCGCACGCGGTCGCCGACCGTGGGCCCGTAGAGGTGCGAGTAGCGCTCGCGCGAGATGCGGTAGCTCACGATGCGTCCCCTGCCCCGTCGCCGATGAACCCGCGCTCCCGTGCGCGCGGGAGCGCGTCGTCGCGCCCCTCGCCCGCGGCGAGTGCGTTGAAGCCGAGGATCGTGCGCCCGCCCGCGTAGGGGACGAGCGAGACGTGGTGCGTCTGGCCCGCCTCGAAGCGCACCGCCGTCCCCGAGGGGATGTCCAGCCGATACCCGAACGTCGCCGCCCGGTCGAAGGCGAGCGCGCGGTTCGCCTCGAAGAAGTGGAAGTGCGATCCGACCTGCACGGCACGGTCGCCCGTGTTCGTCACGTCCAGCTCGATCGTCTCGCGTCCCTCGTTCAGCACGAGGTCGCCGTCGCCGTAAAGGATCTCCCCGGGGCCGCCCGCCCCGCCCGCGCCGCTCATGGGATGGGGCTGTGCAGGGTCACGAGCTTCGTCCCATCCGGGAACGTCGCCTCTACCTGCACGTCCTGGATCATCTCGGGCACGCCGTCCATCACGTCGTCACGCGTGAGGAACACGCCCTGCATCGCCATCAGCTCCGCGACGCTGTGCCCGTCGCGCGCCTTCTCCATCAGCCCGCTCGCGATGATGGCGATGCTCTCCGGGTAGTTGAGCTTCACGCCGCGCGCCTTGCGGTCGCGCGCGATCATCGCGGCGAGCGAGATGTGCAGCTTGTCGATCTCGCGATCCGTCAGCCTCACGCGATCCTCCACCGTCCGTTGCGCGCCTCGGCGGCGCCGCATGGGATGTCGAGGATGCTAGGCAGCCGCCATTTCCGCGGTGTTTCACCACGGTTTCGATCAGGCAACGTCGAGGGATCGACCGGCCGCGCACGGACCGCCCGCCTCAGTCGTGCGCGGCCGACAGCCTCGTGTGCGCCTCGCGCGCGGTGCTGACGTGCGACTGGAGTTCGGCGTCCGCGCTGTCCGCGTAGCGCTCGATGATCGCGCCGTACTCCGCGCGGGCGACCTCCCGCTCCTGCCGCCGCTCGTGCATGAGCGCGCGCTGATGGCGCGCCCGCGCAACCTGCCGCCGCAGCTCGTCGTCCGCGTCGTCCTCGAAACGGTCGACCAGCAGCGCGAAGTCGCGGGCGGCCAGCTCCTCCGCGCCGGCGTCGAGGTGCGTGATCGCGCGGTTGAAGGCGGCGCGGGCGACGACGCGGCGGATCAGCGGATCGGCGTCCTCCAGGAACTCGGCGATCACGGCGTCGTAGTCGGTGATCTCCGCGGCGTGGTCGCCGAGCGCGTCCCGCGCCGCCCCGCGGCTGAAGTACGCGTGCGCCCGGATGCGCCGCAACTCCGGGTCGCCCTCGCCGGCGGAGCACCGCTCGATGACGACGCCGTAGGCATCCGCCGCCGCCGGGTGATCGCCCGCCTGGGCCAGGACGACGCCCCGATTCAGCAGCGCCTGCGCGGAGCCTCGTCGCGACACGAGGTCCTCACGCGTCCCGTAGTCGAGGATGATCGCGTCGAACGCCGCGAGGCCCGCGGTCGGGTCGCCGGCGCGCACCAGTCCACGCGCCTCGCCGAGCCGAGCCGCGAGCGCTGCCTCATCGCCTGTGTCGTGCACCGTCACGTCGCACCTCGATCCACGTCGCGACCCGCCGCCAGCATGCACGAACGGCGCCGCCGGGCGGTAGTCTGCGCCCGTGAACGCACTCCGCCTGAGCGGAGACTGGATGCAGTGGCTGGTCGCGCGGCCCGATACCGTCCTCGGCATGCTTGGCGCCGCCGCGAACCGGGTACGCCGCGAGCAATCCGACATAGACAGGTAACGAGCCCGAGCCGCCGGTCATCCGCACCGGAGCGCGCGAGGCGGCGAGCGATCTGTGCTAGTGTGGGAGGACGTAGCGCCTTCGAAACGCGCCTCTCGACGCCCCGACGGCCCCTCCACCGACCGTCCATCTCCGCGTCATCCGCCGCAGTCCTTCCGGGATCAAGGCGGTCAATGCCGGTCTTCCGGCGAAAGCGGTGTCCCCTGGCCATTCAGCCGTTTGATGTCGCCGATCCCGGCGACCTCCTCTGCGTTCGCGTGCACAACCTGCCCGAGACCGCGATCGAACCGGAGATCCGCGCCATGTTCCTGCCGTATGGGCGCGTGGTGGCGTACGCGCGACCCCGAAACGAGCTGCACAACCACATCGGCCCGACGGCGTACGTCGGGATGGCGCGGCCGGAGGCGACAGCCGCCGTCCGTGCCCTGCATGGGAAGCGCCTTCGCGGCGAGGTGATCGAGGTGAGCCTGGGCGCGTTGCCCGCGGGATGGGCCAGCGGGCAACGCCAGCCCGGATCGCCGGTGCCGCGTCGAACCGTCACGCCGCAGGAAGCACGGCCGGGCCGGGGAGCCGTCGATGCCTAGCGGCAGCGCGTACTGGGAGCGCTACTGGACGCAGCGCAGCGCCCTGAAGCGGGCGCCGCTGCCACGCGGCGGTCCGCGCCCCCGGCGCGAACCCTGCACCGCCGGCCATTCGATGCGGGTCCCGACAAACTAGGGCGGTCACGCCACCGGCTCACAGCTGCCGATTTCCTCGGCGGCGAAACAGAGGTCGAGGATGTTCCGACAGCGACTGCACAACCTATCGATCGAGGAAGGTACGCCGGCCGTGCCCGCCGACGGGCGCTACTACGTCATCAACGCTGGGGTCCAGGTCCGCAGCTTCAAGACGCTGCGCGGGGCGAAGGTCCTGTACGACATCATGCGGAACGCGGGCGAGGATGACGATGTCAGTGACTAATGGTGACCCTGCGCGCCTCGCCCCCGCTACGAGCCCCACAACCGAGACGCTGGATTGCGGCTGCGAGTGGCGCATCGAGCACCGTGATCTCTCGACCTGCTGCGTCCGGCCGTGCTCGGAGCACCACAAGTACCGGGGGCGCGTCGGGCTGCTGCCGAGCCCCCTGCCCCAGGACTTCCGATTCGTCTCATGGATCGCGGCGAACGTCCGGATGCGCTCGAGCAGGCATGCCTGACGCCGACCGGCGGGCCCTTCGGGCACGTCCGGGACGACCGACGAGGCCGGCCTCAGGCTCGCCGCAACGCGGGGTGCTTCATGAGCGACTGGCTGACCGGGGCGCCGAGATCGGATAGGCCAGGATCGCCTCGATGATCGAGTCCATCTCCGTGACGAAGCCGAAGCCGCCCGCCTCCTCCGAGACGACCGTCCGGTTTCGCGGGAGCATCGCCGACATGTGAGAGCCCATCGCCGGCGGATGGTGGCGGTCCTGCGCACCTCGCCAGAGGAGCACGTTGGCCGCGACGTCGGAGAGACGAAAGCCCCAGTCGGACACGTACAGGACCGCCTCAAGACCGGCGCCGTCTGCCCCCTGCCGAAACGCCTCCGCCAGGTCGGCGATGCGCAGTTCCCGCATCGCTTCCCCCTGGAAGACCGCCTGATCGGCCGGCGCCAGGTAACTCAACTGCTGCTCGAAGACGAGGCCCGGCGAGTGCTTCGCTGTCTGTCCGAGCATCTTCATCCACAGACGTCCGAGCCGCGGAGAGCGCAACGCCAGCCGATACAGCGCGGCGGACTCACGGTTCATCCCCGTCAGCACGCCCGGCGCGTCCAGGGGCCCCATCCCGCTCAGGATTGCGACGTGCGTCAGCCGATCGGGCATCTCCAGCGTGCAGGCCAGGAGATACGGGGCGGCGCCCGACACACCGATCAGGCCGAAGGCGTTGAGGCCCAGCTGATCGGCTAGGTCAGCCACATCCCGGGGCCAGTCGAGGATGCGTCGTTCCCTCCAGTGAGTGGAGAAGCCGTAACCCGGCCGGTCTGGTGCGATCACGCGAATCCCGGCGCCATGCGCTGCGGCATCGATGAGCCGGCCGGCCAGCCGCGAACTCGGGATGCCGTGCATGAACATGAACGGCAGCCCATCGGGATGACCGTACTCGGCGAACGAAATCTGCCGTCCGGCCGGGAGCGTGACCCGGCGGACGGAATCGTCCGGCGATGGATCACTCAATGGCGGATCGGTCGCCGCGGCGATCTGGTTCGGGCCCGGCGGGGCGCGGTCTGCCATGCGCCGCTCCGAGTAAGGGGCCTCCCGGCGAGAACGAGCGACGGAACAGATCGGTGGTCGGTGCTTCCCACGGGCGCGCCGGACGAGAGCAGGCACACGCGCCCTGCACCCCGTCGAAGCATCGCTGACAGACAACGCGTGTTACGACGGGAGCACGTCCTCGGGAGCCTCGATCGACAGCTTGCGCACAGAGACGAATCGCCAGGACACCGTCACTCCGATCCAGGGCGCGCGCCGGAGGCGACGCGGGCTACGCCGCTCGTTCGACACCACACCGGCATGGGCGGCCGTGCGCGGAGTATTCGGAGCGAAACGATGTCGGTCGGCCATGGGACGGAGCCTGCTCCGCGATCTTCGCGAGTTCATGCTGGGGAACAGGCCGGTGCGGAATTCGCCGTGAGTAGGCCTAGCACGCGTCGCGATAGGGGATATCGGCGAGAGCCGGTGCGAGTCGACACCACCGTGCTCCCTGGCACCGGAATCGCCCGTGTTTACGGGCCCTCGTACTGGCGGGAGTGCGTGGGTGTCGAACCCACCCGGGACCGCGACGCGGCCCCGCAACGGTTTTGAAGACCGCGGACATCACCGGACGCCATCCACTCCCGCGCGCATGATAGCGGGAGCAGCGGCCGAGGGCAGCGACGCCGCTACACGGTGGGGGCATCCGGCATCGGCGGCGGCGTGGGCGCGGCCGGATCGGCATCCTCGCGCGGCTCCGGGTCCGGGTCGCCGAAGACCAGCTCGCCGCCGAGGTACGCAGCGACCGTCATCACCACGTAGCCCGCGATCGACCAGGCGCGCCCGGAGCCTCGATGGCCACGGCACCGCTCCACGAGCGAGCCGAGGTAGGCGGCGCTCGCGACGATGTTGAGCGCGGCGTGCACCAGGCCGCGGCGACGGGACCGTCCGCCTTCGATCCCGCTCCAGTCCACGGCGCCCGCCGCCGCCGTCACGGGGACCGCGAGCAGCCCCACGGCGATCGAGGCGTCGGCGGCGGCGCGGAAGCGGTGCATGCCGAGCACGTCCGCGGCGTCGAAGAGGCACGCGAGCGTCCACGACCCGGACGGCACGTCCGTCAGCGCCGGATGGAGCGCGTGTCCGAACCACGATCCGTCGAGGAACGCCCGCACCTGCCGCGCCGCCGGCAGCGCGGCCAGGGCGCGTCTTACGAGGCGCTGGCCCTCGATGGCGGTGGGGTCCAGCGCGTCGGGTGGATCGAGGAGCGGGCGCAGCAGGCGCCGGAGCGGGCTGGACGGCATGACATCCTCCGGGGCGCCCCCGATGAGCGCGAGCAGTCGCGCAGATGCGAGGCAGCGCACGCTACCTCGCCCCGCGCGGCGGTCGCGCCGCGTGCCGCTCGTCCGCCGTTACAGACGCGGGCCGAAGCCCGCCGGTCACCGCACGGTGAAGCCGATGTACATGCCGGCCTGGTAGTGGCCGGGGACGTTGCAGAAGAGGATGTACTGACCCGCCTCGAGATCGAGTTCCAGCGTCCGCTCCTCGCCCGCCGGGAACTGCTCCGTCTTGCCGATGACGTTGATCTGCGACTCGTCCACCGTGGAACCGGACACCGGCAGGTCGCCCGGTGCGGTGTCGGAGCGGACCACCACCAGCTCGTGCGGAAGCGACCCGTTGTTCGTCGCGACGAACCGCACCGTCCCCGCCGAGACGCTCGACGGCGACGGTTGCACCGTCATCTCATCGAGGCCCACGCGCACCTCGACGGTGCCGCTCCCTCCGCCGTTGTCGCCGTTTCCACCGTCCCCGCCGTTGTCACCACCGCCGCCGCCGCCGCAGGCCGCGAGGAAGACGCTGATGAGCAGGATGCCGGCCAGCATGGCCGTGCGTTGTCGAATCAAGATGACTCTCCTTCGAGGGCGACGTGACGCCCGGTACGTGCGCGATTGCAGCCTGGTGCTCCTGCGGAGGTCAGGGACGCGGCGTAGTGGCCATGACCGGCGTGACGCGGTCGCCCGGCGTCACGAGCCCGCCGCGCCGCACAGTGGCGAAGGAGCCGCACCGCCCGACGGCGGCGCGCAGGAGCCCGCGCGCGACCTGCTCCAACTCCACGCACGGCGTGCGTGCTCCGGTCACTTCGAGCAGCGCGCCGCCGGGGAAGCGGAGCAGCGTGCCCGGTTGGAGCGCCCGCGCCGGCACGGCGAGCACGAGGTTCTCGCCGAGCGCCCCGCAGGCCAGCGCCCCGACCTGCGCGATCAGCGCGGTGCGCGTCTCCTGCGCGATCAGCGCCACCTGCCGGTCGCCGGGCCCCGCGTGCACGTCGCCCACCACCCCGTCCTCGACGCCGAGGTGGATCGAGGCGGCCTCGGGCTTGCTCATCAACGGCGACCGCTCGGCCCGCGTGCAGGTCGCGATCACCCTGCCCGGGACGCCCTCGTGCGTGGCGCCGCCACCCGGGCGCGTCGCGTGCTCCACCACGCTAGTTGCCCCCGCCCTGCTGAGCGCCCCGCAGCTCGGGCTCCGGGCGGCAGCCCTGCGGGTAGCAGGAGAAGAAGCTGTCCAGGTTCGGCAGTTCGTTCATGTCCATCACAGAATCGCGGTCCAGCGTCGCGTCGTCCGGGAGCATCCCGTTCTGGTTCAGGATCCACGCGGTCACCGCGTACAGCTGGTCGTCCGTCAGCGTGTTCGGCTGGTCGAACGGCATCGCGCGGCGGATGAAGTCCATGTACGTCGTCAGGTACGGCCAGTAGTTCGCCACCGTGCGCGGCGCGCCGTACTCCCACGGCCCCGGCTGTCCCTGGTCGCCGAGGACCAGGCGCGGCGCCAGGTCGCTCCCCGTGCCGTCCGATCCGTGACAGCGCGCGCATCCCTGCGCATACACATCGGCGCCATCGGGGACGGAGCCCGCCCCGTCCGGCAGCCCGGTGCCGTCCGGCGTGATGTCGATGTCCCACTCGTCCACGAGCGACTGCGGGGCGTCCTGCCCGATGTTCGCGGCGAGCGCGCGCTCCACGGCCGACCCGCCGGCCGCGGCCGCTGTGGCCGCCGGTGTCGGCGACCCGCCCGGGCTCAGCCCGTAGTTCGCCTCCACGGTGCCGGTCGCCGTCCCCGTCGCGCCGCCGCCCTGCGGCTCGCCCGAGCCGGTGCCGCCGGTGCCGCCCGCGCCCGTGGCCGAGGCCGAGGCGGTCGGCGTGCTCGTGCCGTTGCCGCCACCGCCGCCGGTATCGTTCGGGTCGTCGCACGCCGCCCCGAGCACCAGCGCGCCGCCGAGGAGGGCGACGAGCAGGCCGCGCATGAAGTGCCGGCGGTGCGGGAAGTGGATCTCTGAGGCGTGGTTCATCGTCATCCGCCTTCGTGTGCGTGCAGTGCGGGGCGTGGGCGCGAGGCGTGGTGCGGAGCGCGCCGCGCTACGTGTAGTCCTCGCCGATGTCGAGGCCGGAGGGGAGTTCGCCGGGCTCCCGGTTCATCCCGTTGATCACGGTGCCGTCATCCCGCACGACCCAGGGCTGGATCGCGTTGAAGTGGTAGAAGTACTCCGCGCCGCGCGTCTCCAGCAGTTGCGCGCGCGGGGGCTGCGTGTAGCCCGTCTCGTCCGTGGCGCGGCTCATGATCGCGCGGGGCGATCCGTCCCAGACCCACGGGAAGCGGAACCGCACGTGGGCCTTCGGCAGCGAGGGCTGCATCAGCGTCGCCTCGCCCCAGTTCCGGCCGCCGTCCACGCTGACTTCCACGCGCGTCACGTTGCCGTAGCCGCTCCACGCGATGCCGGTGATCTCCCAGAAGCCGGGCGCCGGGACGGGCTTGCCCGCGGACGGCCACGTGATCACGGACTTCACCTCCATCTCGAAGGTGAACTGCCGCGAGGTGGTGTCGGGGAGCGCGTCGCTGTAGTGGCGCGTCTCCTCCTTCGTCCAGAAGGGGCCGCTGCCGAACTCGATGCGCCGCAGCCACTTGATCTGCGCGTTGCCCTCCCACCCGGGGAGCAGCAGACGGAGCGGGAAGCCCTGCTCCGGACGGATCGGCTCGCCGTTCTGGATGTACACGAGCATCGCGTCGTCCTCGAGCTTGGTGCGGGGCACGCTGCGCGTCATGCGTGCCGCGTCCGCACCCTCGAAGAGCGCCCACTCCGCGCCGGACTGCACGCCGACGTCCTGCATGATCGTCGTCATGGGGACGCCGCCCCACTCGCTGGTGCTCGTCAGTCCGTGGAGGCTCTGCGCCGTGGTGTCCGGGTCGGGGCCGGGGTAGCCGCCGAAGCTGTTGCCGGAGCACTCCACGAAGCGGATCTCCGTCCGCCGCGGGAAGCGCTTGATGTCGTCCATCGTGTAGACCTTCGGTCGGTCCACCATCCCGTGCACCAGCACCTGGTGCTCTGCGGGGTCGATGATCGCCGTGCCCGCGTGGTTGCGCTGGAAGTGGAAGTCGGACGGCGTGATGATCCCGTCCAACTCCTGCAGCGGCGTGAAGTTGGAGCCCTCGGTGAGGTCGGTGAACGGGGCGTTCGGCGCGGGGCCCTCGCGCTGGATGTCCACGTAGGGCGAGCGGATGCCTACGGTGGTGAACGGCACCCCCTGCGCCGACCACGGCGGGTTGGGGGGCGGGACCAGGCTCCCCGGCTGCGGCGGGGGGACCTGCGCGTTCGCCGGCAGCACGCGCGACAGCGCCAGCCCGCCCGCGATGCCCGCGCTCGCCTGGATCATCCGTCGGCGCGACACCTGCAGTCTCCGGCGCGCGCGAGGCTGTTCGTCTCGAGCATCTCGAGTCATGGTGGTTCCTCGCTTTCGCGCTGCCGCGTCCCCTGCGATGCACGGCGAATTCAGAGGAGACCCGGGGCCGGATGTTGACCGGTGGTGAGAGGTCGCCCGCGCCAGGCCGCCCGCGTGGCTGACGTCGACCATAGGCACGCGCGTGTCACGCCACGATCGCAGTGGCGGTGACGGACGTTGAGGCGGCCTCGCAAGCAGGAGGCGTGCGCGCGGATTGCGCGTTGACGCCTCGTCGTGCGTGCCGCATC
>JBFWQJ010000106.1:0-9678 GCA_050249515.1 Dehalococcoidia bacterium
CGCGGCGGTGGGTGGTGCGTGCGGGCCGGTCGCGCGACTAGAGCGGGCGCTTGAGCGGCATCCCGGGCCGCCTCGGGTACCGGTCGTCCAGCGGTCCCGTGCGCCGGACCAGGTAGACGCGCTGCGGCGGCACGTCCGCCGGCAGCGGCAGCGCGAGCGGTTCGAGGGCCGCGCCCCCCAGCGCGTCGATGGCACGCGCGGCCTCCACCAGTTCCTCGTCGCCGCGGCTGCCCTTCGGCGTCGCGAGGACACCGCCCTCGCGGAGCAGCGGCAGCGCGTACTCCACGAGCACCGGCATCGCCGCGAGCGCCCGGGCGACGACGAGGTCGAACGCGCCGCGGAGTGCGGGCATGCGCCCCGCCTCCTCCGCCCGCGCGTGGACCACGGTGACGCCCGCGAGGCCAAGCTCCTCCGTGACGGTGCGCAGGAACGCGCAGCGCCGCTCCTGCGACTCGATCAGTACGAGGTTGAGGGCGGGGTCGGCGATCGCCATCGGCACGCCCGGGAAGCCGCCTCCGGGGCCCAGGTCGGCCACGCGGGCCGCCTCGCCGGAGCGGAGCAGCCCCGCGTCCCGGAGGGCGACGAGGAGCGCGAGCGACTCCCCGAAGTGGCGTCGCTGCGCCGTCTCCGGGTCGGTGATCGCGGTCAGCCCGGCGCGGTCGTTCCACGTCTCCAGCAGCGCGAGGTAGCGCTGGAAGCCCTCGATCGCACCCTCGGACAGGGCGAGGCCAAGCCGTCCCGCCTCGGCGCGGAGCACGGGGAGCGCGCCGTCAGGGGCGCCGGGAGTGGGGGTGTCTGATCCGGTGGCCACGTTGACAGGTAGCGTCCCACATCTTCTAGACTGCTGGAAACGCGGTGGCAGCGGCGGCACGCGCCCCGCCTCCAACCCTCAGCAACCGAGACCACCACCGGACGACACATCGGAGGCCGCCCATGGCGGAGCGCATCACTGCGATCGAGGCGCTGGCCCACTTCGAGAACTCGCTTGAGGGCGAGCCGGAGAAGGCGCGCACCGACGTGCCCGCCGTGGCGAAGTTCATCGAGTCCCTCGGGCGTGACCGGCAGATGAGCGAGGTTACGGCCGCGGACGTCTCCCGCTACGTGAAGGCGGCCACGGACGCGAGCCCGGAGCAGGTGGAGCCGCTGCGCGCCTTCCTGGCGTACGCCTCCCGCCTGGCGTTCACGGAGCAGAACCTCGTGCCCGCGCTGCACCTGGGGCCCGGCGCCGGCGGCGCGCGCGGTCAGCGCGCGGCGGCGGAGCTGGGCGGCAACGCCTACCACGTCACGCTGGAGGGCCTGAAGCGCCTCGAGCAGCAGCTCGAGGAGGAGAAGGCGCGCCGCCCGGAGATCGCGCAGAAGCTCCACGACGCGATGCAGGACAAGGACTTCCGGGAGAACGCCCCGCTGGACGCCGCCCGCGACGAGCAGGCGCATTTGGAGGCGCGCATCCGCGACCTGGAGAGCCGCCTCCGCAACGCCGTGATCATCGACGAGGAGTCGAAGCGCGGCCGTGCGAACGTGGGCTCCGTGGTGAAGCTGCTCAACCTGAAGTCGAACAAGGAGCAGGTGGTCACCCTGGTCAGCCCGACCGAGGTGGACCCCTCCAACGGCAAGATCTCCGTCGCCTCGCCCATGGGCGTCGCGGTCATGAACCGCACCACCGGCGACGAGGTGACCGTGAACGCCCCGGCCGGCCCGATCGCCTTCCGGGTGATCGACGTCCAGGGCTAGCGGAGACATGTCGGCTGCCGCGGGGGAACCTCCTGCCGGCCCGGTGATCTCGGCCCATGGGCTGGTCAAGCGCTACGGCACCTTCACCGCCCTCGACGGCCCCTCGTTCGAGGTGGCCCGCGGCGAGATCTTCGGCATCCTCGGCCCCAACGGCGCCGGCAAGACCACGCTCGTCGAGATCCTCGAGGGGCTCACCGTGCCGACCGAGGGCCGCGCCTCCGTCCTCGGCATCGAGGTCACGGAGCGGCCGGACGCCGTAAAGGCGCGCATCGGCGTGCAACTGCAGGCGGCGTCGTATCACCAGTACCTGACGCTGCGCGAGATCCTGGAGCTCTTCGGCTCGTTCTACCCGCGTCGCGCCGACCCCATGGACCTCCTGAAGCGCGTCCGGCTGGAGGACCGCGCGGACGCGCGCATGCGGACGCTCTCCGGCGGCATGAAGCAGCGCTTCAGCATCGTCGCCGCGCTGGTGAACGAGCCTGACCTCGTGTTCTTCGATGAGCCCACGGCCGGGCTCGACCCGGACGCGCGGCTGGACCTCTGGCAGATCGTGCGCGACGTGCGGGACGCCGGCGCCACCGTGGTGCTCACCACGCACTACATGGAGGAGGCAGAGGCGCTCTGCGACCACGTGGCGTTCATGAACGCGGGCCAGATGGTCGCCATCGATACGCCGCAGGGGCTGATCCGTCGCCTGAACGCGCCGTATCGCCTGACCCTCACGACCGCGCACCCGCTGCACGAGGCCGACGTGCGCGCGATCCCCGGTGCACTGGACGTGGTGCAGGAGCGCACCGCGGACGGCTTCGTGGTGCGCATGCGCGCACAGACGGCGCCCGGTGTCACCTCCGCGCTCACCGCGCTCGCCACGAAGGCGGGCACGGACATCATCGACCTCGCGGTGCAGCCGGGGACGCTGGAGGACGTGTTCCTCTCGGTCACGGGACGGCGGTTGAACGGATGACGCGGACGCTGCTCGGCGCGAGCCTGAAGATGGTGATGCGGGACCGGCAGGCGATCTTCTGGGCGCTGGCCTTCCCCATCCTCTTCCTCGGCGTCTTCCGCCTGTTCTCCTTCGGCAGCGTGGACACCACGGACATCGTCGTCGGCGCGGACCCGTCGACCGAGGCCGGCGCGGTGCTGGTGCAGGCGCTCAACGGCGTCGAGTTCCTCCAGGTGCGCGTGGAGCCCGGGCTGACCGAGGATCGCGCGCTCGCGGAGCTCGAGGCGAACCGCGCCGACGTCGCGCTGCTGCTCACGCCCTCCGCGACTCCCGGCCAGCCCGCGCAGGCCGAGCTGATCGACGCGATCAACGACCCGATCGGCTCCTCCGTCACCACCGCCGCGATCCGTTCCGTCATCGATGGGACGAACCTCGCGCTCACCGGGGTGCCTCGCGCGATCAGCCTGACCTCGCGCACGGCCAGCGTGCAGCGGACGACGTTCTTCCAGTTCCTGGGGCCGGGGATCATCGGCATGGGCCTGATGACCTTCGCCACGATCAGCCTCGCCGGGTCGCTCTCGCGCTACCGCGAGGAGGGCGTGCTGCGGCGCATCCGGGCGACGCCGCTGCCGCCGTGGCGGTTCTTCTCCTCGGTGCTCGGCGCGCACGTGATCGTGTCGCTGATGCAGGTGATCGTGCTCGCGGTGGTGGCGCAGCTCCTCGGCGCGCGCGTGTTCGACGGCGGCCTCGGCTTCGTGCTGATCGCGGTCTACGGCACGGTGATCTTCCTGAACATCGGCGTGATCATCGCGGGGCGCGTGCACGGTCGCGGCGCCGTGGAGGGCGCGGCGAACGCCGTCACGATGCCCATGATGTTCCTCAGCGGCTCGTTCTTCCCCACCTCCTCGCTGCCGGCCGCGATCCGCCCGGTGGTCGAGGTGCTGCCGCTCACGCACATGCTGAACGCGATGCGCGGGCTGACGCTGGAGCACGAGTCGTTCGTGGAGCAGTGGCCGGCGCTGCTGGTGATGACCGCGTGGGTGCTCGCCACGCTGCTCCTCGCGCGGATGTCGTTCTCGTACGCGGACTCGTAGGGGCGCGCGCGGCGCTAGTAGCCGAAGACCGCCCGGTCCAGCACCATCGCGCCGAAGAGCGCCGCCAGGTACAGCGTGGAGTAGCGGAACATGCCGCGGGTGCCCTCGGTGCCCGTGCCGCGGTAGATGCGCGCGGCGGAGTACATGAACCCCGCGCCGCCGAAGACCGCGACGGCGAAGTAGATCAGCCCCATCGCGGCGACCGTGCCGAAGACGATCGTGATCATCCAGGTCGCGCCGGCATACAGCATCGTCTGCCGCTTCGTCTCTTCCTCGCCCAGCACTACCGGCATCATCGGGATGTTCGCGGTGCGGTAGTCCTCTGCGAGGCCGATCGCGAGCGCCCAGAAATGCGGCGGCTGCCACCAGAAGACGATGACGAAGAGCAGCAGGCCCTCGGTCGTGATGGAGTTGGTGATCGCGGCCCAGCCGATCAGCGGCGGCATCGCGCCGGCGACCCCGCCGAGGACGGTGTTGTGCAGCGTGCGCCGCTTCAGGTAGAGGCTGTACGGCCCGACGTAGAACAGGAACGCGACGAGCGCGAGCACGGCGGACAGCCAGTTCACCGTGTACAGGAGCCACGGCCCGGAGGCGAGGCCCAGCGTCCACCCGAAGATCGCCGCCGACCGCGGGGAGACCGTGCCGCGCGGGATCGGCCGCTTCCGCGTGCGCACCATGATCGCGTCGATGTCGCGGTCGATGTACATGTTCACGGCGCCGGCGCCGCCGGAGGCGAGGACGCCGCCGATGAGCGTCGCGATCACGGGCCACCAGCCCGGCCAGCCCTCGTTCGCCAGCACCATCGCGGGGACGGTGGTGATGAGCAGCAGCAGCATGATCGACGGCTTCGTGAGCACGAAGTAGTCGCGCGCGACGGCGAGGAACGAGCGGTGCTCCACGGAAGTGGTCACGTGCGGTTGTCCTGTCGAGCCGGCCGTCTGCGCCGGGCCGGCGGCATCGTCGCTACGCACGCGCACGGCCGGCACGGCGCGGCGCACTCGCGGGCGACTCGGTGGTGCGGCCGGGGCTGAAGCGACCGGCGTACCACATGAGGATCATGGTCACCCAGATCAGCGCGGCCACGGCCAGGTGCCCCACCCGCGCGGGGTGAGCATACCCCGTCAGCGGAATCGTCCCGCCGATGAGCACCTGCACGCCGTACAGGCCCAGCAGCGAGTGCGCGGCGCGCTGCAGCATCCGGCCCGCCTGCCGCATCTCGCGCACCTTCAGGAACAGCCAGACAACCACGGCGAGGCCGCCGGCGACGGTGAAGCGGTGCAGCCAGTTGATGTGCTGCAGGCGCTCGCCGCTGCCGAAGGGGATCTGCCCCTCCGGGCAGCCCGGCCAGCTGGTGCAGCCGAAGCCGGCGTCCGTGGCCACGGTGTACGCGCCGATCGCCAGCACGCCCGCCATCACCAGCATCGTGTTGCGCGCGGAACGGAGGAACGCGGCGCGCTCCGGCGTCATGATCGGCAGCCGGTCGGGGCCGAGGAACGCGAGCGCCGCGATCATCGTCACGACCGCGAGGAATGTCAGCGCAGCGGCGAGGTGCGCGAAGACCGTCCACGGTGCGTTGCCGGTGAGCACGGTCACGCCGCCCAGCACCGCCTGGAACACCAGCAGCACACCCGACAGCAGGTTGAGCTTCCAGAGCGTGGGGTCCGCGTGGCGCTGCCGGATCGCGCCCAGCACCTCCAGCGCCACGAGGGCGCTGATCACGGTCGCGATGAAGCGGTGGACCCACTCGATGATCGCGGCGAACTCGAGCGGCGGGAAGATGCCGCCGTAGCACAGCGGCCAGTCCGGACAGCCGAGGCCGGACCCGGTCGAGCGCACGGTCGAGCCGACGGCGATCATGATGACCGTGGCGAGCACGGTCACGACGGTGAGGGTCTGGTACTTGCTCATCGTTCCCCCGGAGCCGGATGGGAGGGCTCGCCCCATCCTACGGCCCGTCCGGCTTACCGGCAGCGCTCGGCGAGCGGTCTAGCCGCGGGGACCGCGTCCCGCGGGCGCCGAGGGGGGCTCCGCCTCCGCAAGGCGCTCCTCCAGGCGGTCGACCTCGCGCTGGAGGCCACGCAGGCGCGCCTGGAGCAGGAGCAGGTAGACGAAGATCGCCGCCCAGAACACGGCGAAGCCGGCGAACAGGAACTCCAGCTGCATCAGGTGGTCCATCACGCCCCCTCGCGGCGGTCGATCACCGCCCGCAACGCCGCGGTCCGCTTCGCCAGCCACTCCGCCTCGCTGCGCAGCACGCCGAGCCACAGGGCCAGCGCGCCGATGCCGAGGAACGAGATCAGCAGCACCGCCACCATCTCCGGCGGCATCGCCGGAGCCTCGCCGCCGGAGCGCAGCACGATCGGCTGCGGGTGCAGCGTGCGCCACCAGCGCACCGACATCATGATCAGCGGGATGTCGAACGCGCCGATGATCGCGAAGACGGCCGCGAAGCGCGCGGCGCCCTCGTCCAACTCGTCCGCCATCGATCGGGCGAGGAGGTAGGCGCCGTAGATCAGGAAGAGCACCAGCGTGGCGGTGAGACGCGCGTCCCACGTCCAGTAGACGCCCCAAACGGGCTTGCCCCAGATCGCGCCCGTGGCCAGCGTGAGCCCGGTGAACAGCACGCCCACCGTCGCCGCGCCGCGCGCGACCGCGTCGAACCGCATGTCGCGCTTCCACAGCACCACCAGCGACGCGACGAAGACGACCGCGAACGCGCCGTACGCCGCCATGATCGAGGGGAAGTGGATGTACAGCAGCCGCTGCACCTCGCCCTCGATGATCTCGCGCGGCGCGACGACCAGCGCGCCGATGATCATCGCCATGATGCCGGCGCCCGCCACGGGCGGGAGGACCAGGCCCCAGAAGCCGTACACGCGGCGCAGCGGACCGAAGAGCAGGTTCATCGCTCCACCGCCATGGGGAACAGCAGCACGGAGAGCAGCGCGCTCCACAGCGCGAAGACGGTGAGCAGCAGCGTCCACGGCGCCGTGCCCGCGTCCAGGCTGAGCGCGGCGCCGGTCGCGCGCACCGCGCCGATCAGCAGCGGCACCAGCAGCGGCAGCGCCATCACCGGCAGCAGCATCGCCCGTCCGCGCATGGAGGCGGACATGGTGGAGAGGAGCGTGGTGAGCGAGACGGCGCCCACCGTTCCGATGATCACGATCACCAGCAGCTCCAGGGAAACGAGGTTCGTATCGAACAGGATAGTTGCGAGCACCAACTGGGCAAACTCGATCGTGAGCATGGCCAGCACGTTCGCCACCGCCTTGCCCACGTAGATCATCGTGGGGGACACGGGCGACAGGAGCAGCGCGTCGAACGTGCCCTCCTCGGACTCGCGGGCGAAGGACTGGCCGCCCGCGAAGATCCCGGCGAACAGGAACGTCGTCCACAGCACGCCCGGCAGCAGCGGGCGCACGTCGCCCGTCGCCAGGTCGAACGCGAAGGAGTACGTGAGCACGGCGATCGTCGCGAACGCGCCCGCGGAGGCCCACCCCGCGCGGTCGCGCCACGCGAGGCGCAGGTCCTTCACCACCACGGCCATCGCGGGGCTCATGCGGACGCCCCCGCGGTGACGCTCGCGGTGTCCTCCACCGCACGACCGTGCTCCAGCCGCACGAGGCCGGTCGCCCACGCCTCCAGGCGATCCACACGGTGCGTGGCGGCGATCACGGTGAGGCCGGGCGCGCGCAACGCCAGCTCGTCCAGCATCTCCACGCCCTCGGGGTCGAGGCCGGTCTCCGGCTCGTCGGCCAGCAGCACGGCGGGCCGGTGGAGCAGCGCGCGCGCCAGCGCCAGGCGCTGGTGGTAGCCGCGCGAGAGCACCGCCACCGGCTCATGGCGGCGCGGCCACACGCCCGTCGCCCGCAGCAGCTCCTCGATCCGCGCCTCGGCGTCCGCGACCGCGTACAGCCGCGCGAAGAAGCCGAGGTTCTCCAGCGGCGTCATCTCCTCGTACAGCATGGGGCGGTGCGCGAGGACGCCGATCGCGCGGCGCAGGGCGGCAGGGCGTTCCTTCAGCGAGTGGCCCGCGACGGTCGCGTCACCCTCGGACGGCGCGACGAGCGTGGAGAGCAGCGCGAGGAGCGTCGTCTTGCCGGCGCCGTTCGCGCCGATGAGCGCGGTGCGCGAGCCGGGGGGCAGCGCGATCGATACGCGGCGCACGACATCGAGCCCGCCGTAGCGCTTCGTCAGGCCGCGCGTCTCGACGATCGCGCCGGGCGAGGCGGTCACGCGGGGCGGGCGCGCCAGCGCCAGGCGGCCAGCGTGCCGCCGCCGACGATCGCGAGCGCGATCACGCTGGCGATCGCCGCGCCGCCGCGCTCCGTGAGCGGGTTCACCTGCAGCTTCGCCGTGGAGAGGCCGAGGAGGGTGACGACGATCCCGCCGCCGGGCCGGACGGCGCCCGTGGACTGCACCACCTGCAACACTTCGCCCTCCGCCTGACCCGTGAGGCGCTCGTCCGCCGCGCGCTGCGCGTCGCCCTCCGGCCGGACCGCCTGCACGAAGCCCTGCGGGACGCGCACCGTCAGTCGCTCCGCGGGCAGCGGCGCGGTGAGCCGCAGCGCGTACTGGTCCGCCTCGCGATCGTAGCCGACCACGTAACGCGTGACGATCGAGGTGAGCTTGCCCGGCCGGATCGGCGCCGTGGTCGTGACCACGCCGCGCTCGAAGGCGAACGTGCCCTCGGCGCTGTCGCCGGTCGCCTCCAGCGTCCCGGTGGGCGCGGGGATGCGCAGCGTCACGCCCGTGGCGGCGTCGCCCACGAACACGCGGTCGCCTGGGTTCGCCACCATGTCCTCGCGCAGCAGTCCCATCTGGCCCGCCTCGCGGTCGATCGCGACCACGGTGATCGTGGAAGACGCGATCGCCAGGCCGGTCGCCTCGCGCGTGGTGCCGTACACGCGGAAGTCGCGCGTCGCCTCGCGCGTGGCCTCCGTCAGCGGGACGGGGTCGCCGAAGTAGTCGATGCCCTGGAAGGTGGCGTGCGGCACGAGCACGCGGCCGGGGACCAGCGGCGCGGTCGCGCTGTACCGGCCGTCCGTGACCGGCGCGTCGATCGCCTCCACCACCTTCGACTGGTCGAGGATGATCAGCCGCACCTGCACGTCGCTGCCGACGGTCATGCCCTCCGTCCCGGAGGCGATCGTGCCGGAGACGCGGATGGTCGCTGCCGCCTGCGCCCCGACGGCGTGCAGGGGCACGAGGAGCGCCCCGAGCGCCAGCGCGCCGGCGAGCACCGTGGCGAGGAGGCGCGAGGCGTTCACGAGGCCTCTCCGGCCCGCAGCCGCTCCATCACCTCGCGCAGGCGGACGCCGATCTCCTGGCGGCCGCGCCGGCGGTCCTCGGCGGCCATGCGCCCGGCGGCGACGTCGTCGTCCAGGTCGCGGAGCGCGGACATCAGCTCGTCGCGCTGGGCACGGAGGTCGTCCAGCTCCGCGCGCGGATCGTCCGCCTCGGCGTCGTCGCTGCGCGGCAGCGCGATGTACGCGGCGGCGAGGGCCGCGAGCACGGCAAGCGCGAGCCACTCCGGCGGGACGGGCCAGCCCATCAGCGCGTTCCTCGAGGCGCGTCACCGTCCTCGGCCTCGTCCATGAGCGCGTCCACCCAGCGGTCGTCCGCCGGCGGCGGCGCGGCGGCGGTGGCGACGCGTCGGCGGCGCGAGTCCCGACGCAGGCTGTACAGCGCGTAGCCCGCGGCCAGCCCGCTCAGCGTGAGCGCCCCGCCCACCCATCCGAACAGCACGAGGTTGAAGCCCTCGCGCGGGAGTTTCGCACGGACCTTCGGGCCGAAGCGCGTTTCGAAGTAGAGGATGATGTCGTCCGGCGTCGAGCCCGCCGCGAGGCGCTCGCGGATGACGCGCTTCATGTCGTTGCAGATCGCGTTCGAGCAGACGTCCAGCCGCTC
>JBFWQJ010000107.1:0-9602 GCA_050249515.1 Dehalococcoidia bacterium
GATGTCGACGGCAGCCGGCACGTCGTCCATCTCGATCGCCTCGGGGTAGAGCGTGGCGAAGGCGCGGTAGAGCGCCTCCCACTGCGCGAGGTCGAGGTGCTGCGCGCGGGCGACGGGGTCGACGCCGGCGGCGTCCAGCACGCGGCGCAGGCGCAGCGGCTCCAGCCCCAGTTCCTCCGAGAAGACGTTGTGGATCTGCTTGCGCGGCTGGGCGAACCCGGCACGGAGCAGGTGGAAGAACACCGCGAGGTCCTCGATCGGCAGGTCCACCGCCGGGCGGTCGAGGCGGGTGATCTCCACCACGGCGGATTGCACCTTCGGCGGCGGCCAGAACGCGGCGGGCGGCACGTCGAAGAGCAGGCGAGGCACGCCGTACACCTTCACCGACAGCGACAGCAGCGACTCGCGGCCCGGCCCGCCCACCATCCGCTGCGCCACCTCGCGCTGCACGAGGACGACGATGCGGCCGGGAGCGGGGTCGGACTCCAGCAGGCGCCGGACGATCGGCTGGGTGATGTAGTACGGCAGGTTGCCCACCGCCACGTACGGCGGCGCGACCCCGGCCTCCTCCAGCAACTCGCCGGGCGCGAAGTCGAGGATGTCGGCGGCGAGCACGTGCAGTCGCTCGTACTGCGCGAGACGCGCACGGGTGCCGCCGGCCAGCTCCTCGTCGATCTCGACCGCGACGACGGTGGCGCCGCGCTTCGCCAGCTCCTCGGTCAGCCCGCCCGGCCCGGCGCCGATCTCCAGCACCACGTCGTCCGGCGTGAGCGCGGCGGCCTCCGCGATGTCGTGGAGGATGAACTCGTCGACGAGCCAGTGCTGGCCGAGCGCCTTCCTCGGCGTCACGCCGAGGCGGCGGAGGTAGTCCGGCATGTCGCCGGGCTGGGGCGCGGGGCTCTTCTTCTTCGTGGAGACGCCCAGGCGGCGCGCCCGCGAGGACGAGCGGCGGGCCGGCCGAGGCGTGGGTCGTCTGGGGCTCATCGCTCCCCCCGCTTCCTCGACACGGCCCGTACGTGACGTGGGTGGTCGTGCCCCGCCGTCGGTCGACGCTGCCGGCTTGCTCCCGCTGGCCTGCTCAAACCCGGCGATCCCGTGGCACCCAACGCGTTCGACGTACCGTTGCTGCCTTCCGGCCCTGGCGGGGTTGGCCGGGCGTTGCCGCACAGGACCAGGCTCTCAACACCGCCTGGCGTTCGTAGTCCCTTCAGACATCGATCTCGGACGGGCATTCAACCCCGCTAAAGCGGATTGCGGGTACAGGGCACCGCTAACTCCCCGCCTAGCACGACCACATCCAGCGTAGCAGTGCCCCCCGGCACCGGGTAGTGCCGCGCGGGTCGGCCGTCCTCGGCCCCGGCGAGGCGCGCGCCCGCGCACGGCGATACAATCCCGCACACCCAGACCTGCCGCCGACGATCCGACACGAGGAGGCCCGCGTGCGCGTCCTGTCCCTGAGCCACCGCCTGCCCGGCATCCAGATCGACAACCACACGATCCTGAACGCGCCGGCGCTCTTCGACTACGACACGATCGTCTGGGACACGGGCGCCGTGATGAACACCGTCCGCGAGGCGGCCCGCGGCGAGGGGGAGTTCCTGACCTTCGCCGACCGCACCGTGGTCAACGGCGCCAACGTGGAGGGCGCGGCGAGCCTCGCCGGACTCCTGCAACGCCGCCGCGACGAGGTGCAGCGCGCGCTGGAGCACGGTGCAACGGTGGTCGTGTACGCCTTCCCGCCCGCCCACTTCTCCGGCGTCGCCGGGTTCACGGGACTCGACTCCTACTGGGCGATCCCCGCGCCGGATGGCGTCGCGTGGGACGCCGCGATGCTGCCCGCCGGCGAGGGCGTGCAGGCGGTGATCGTGGACCACGAGCACCCCTTCGTCGCGGTCTACGAGACGTACCAGCGCGACCTGCTGTATCGCCTGCACTTCAACGAGCGCGCACCCGGCTTCGCGCGCCACGCGAAGGTGTTCCTCCGTTCCCCCGGCGGCGCGCCGATCGGCGTGGAGTTCGAGGTGCTGAACGGGCGCGTGGTCTTCATGCCGCCGCCCCGACGCGCGGGCGAGGACTGGTTCGCCTCCGACGAGGGCGCCGCGGTGGTCGCGGCCGCCGAGGCGATCACCGGCGTGTCCTCCGCCAGCGCGCCGTACTGGGCGGGCGACCTCGCGGTCCCCGGTCTCGCGGAGCGCACGGAGGCGGTGGAGCGCGCCCGCGCGGCGTTCGAGGCGGCCGAGGAGGCACTGATCGCGGCGGAGGCGGACCACGCGGAGCGCGCCGCGGTGCGCGAGGTGGTGTGGGCCCCCGGCAACGCGTCGCTGCTGGCCGCCACGCTCGTCTGCGCCGAGGCGATCGGCTTCGAGCGCGCGCAGACCCCGGAGGGCGAGCCCGTGCTGCTGGACGGCGACACGGAGGTCCACCTCGTCGCCGCCGCTTCCACGGAGGCGGTCGGCATGCCGGCGCACTACCGGCTGCGCCAACGACTGGACCGGGTGATCGAGCGCCGGGCGGTCGCCCCCCGCGGCCTGGTGGTGGCGAACGGCCAGTGCATGTCGACCCCGGACGAGCGCCAGCGCGAGATCGACGACGCGCTCCGGGTGGCCGCCGAGGCGACCCGCTACGCGGTGCTCCCCGCACGCGCGCTGTTCGCATGCGCCGTCGCGGCGCTGGAGGGCGCCTCCGCGGACACGCTGGCGGCGATCCGGCAGCGGATCATCGAGTCGGAGGGCATCGTCGCGCTCGGCGACCTCGTCCCCTCGCTCGCGCCGCCCGCGGCCGCGGAGGGTGTGGAAAGCGCCGAGGACGACGCACCGACGCTGTAGGCGCGAGCCAAGGGCTAGACGAGCGGCCGGTTGACCTCGGTCGGGGCGGCGTAGTCCACGCCTGGGACATCGAAGCCGAACAGGCGGTGGAAGTCCGCCTGGTAGCCGGCGTAGTCCGAGCGGTCGCGGAAGTTCTCCGTGGTCAGGTCCGCCCAGATCCCGGCGATCTCCGCCTGGATGCCGGGCTCCATCTCGAGGTCGTCGAGGCGGATGCGGCCCTTCTCGTCCAGCTTCGGCGTCGCGCCGGGGCCGGTGTGGTCGCGGAACATGCGGACGATCTGCTCGATCGGCCCCTCGTGCGTGCCGCGCTCCTTCATCAGCTTCATCAGCACGCTCAGGTACAGCGGCACCGCCGGGATCGCCGCCGAGGCCTGCGTCACCACCGCCTTGTTCACGCTCACCCACGCGTGCCCGCCGACCGCCGCCTGCATCCGCGCGTCGAGTTCGTGCCCGGTCGCCTCCAGGTGCTCCTTCGCGTGGCCGATGGTGCCGTCGCGGTAGATCGCCGCGGTCAGCTCGGGCCCGATGTAGGAGTAGGCGACGGTGCGCGCGCCGGGGGTCAGCAGTCCCTCGCCCAGCAGCAACTCGGTCCAGTCGGCCCAGTCCTCGCCGCCCATCACCTTCACCGTGTTCGCGATGTCCTCGTCCGTGGCCGGCCCGATCGAGGCGTCCGTGACGGCCTCCCCGCGCAGGTCGAACGCCTTGCCGGTGTACGGCTGGCCGATCGGCTTGAGCGTGCTGTTCCATACCTGCCCAGCGGCGTCCTTCCGCCGCGGCGCGGCGAGCGAGTAGATGACGAGGTCCGCGGGGCCCAGGCGGCGGAGCGCCTCGACCACCTGCTGCTTCACCTCGGTGGAGAACGCATCGCCGTTGATCGTCTCGAACGTGCGCCCCTCGGCGCGGGCGAGGCGGTGCGCCTCCGCGAGGTTGTACCAGCCGGCGGTGCCGGGCTTCGTCTCCTCCGGCTCCTTCTCGAAGCACACCCCCAGCGTCTTCGCCCCGTAGCCGAAGCAGGAGACCAGCGCGCTGGCGAGCCCGTAGCCGGTGGAGGAGCCGATCACCAACACCGTGCCGAGGCTCCCGGCGAGCCCGGCGCGTCGCACCACCTCTACCTGCTCGCGCACGTTGGCGGCGCAGCCCTCGGGGTGGGACGTGAGCGAGATAAACCCACGAATGCGCGGTTCGACCACCTGCAGCGACATGCACCCTCCCGGCTGACGGTTCTCCGCGGCCACTCTAGCGCACGTGACGGGGTGCGTCCCGGCGTACAATCGCCCCGCCGTTCGCGTCGCAGGTGGAGGAGTGTCATGCCCTTCGTCCAGGCCGGTCCCGTCAAACTGGAGTACTTCGAGCAGGGCTCAGGCCCGCGCACCTGGGTATTGGTGCACGGGTTCCGGTCCTCCGCGCTGATCTGGGACGCGATGCAGACGCACCTGGCCGCGAGCGGCGACCGCACGATCGCGATCTCCATGCGCGGCGCCGGTGGCTCCGACGCGACCCCGGACGACGAGGACTACGCGCCCGCGCACTTCGCGCACGATGTCCACGCCGCCGTGGAGGCCCTCGGGCTGCCCGACCGGTTCTATCTCGCCGGGCATTCGCTGGGCGCGAGCACGGTCACGCACTATGCGCGGGAGCACGCCGACCACCTCGCCGGCCTCGTGCTCCTCGCCGGCGGCGCCATGCGCCCGCGCCAGCCGCGCACGGAGGCGGAGCGCGCGGAGTGGCTCGCGCAGATCGAGGCCTACCCCGGCAACATCGACCGCCCGTACTGGGAGCGCGAGCACGTGGGGCTGTCGCAGAAGGTACGCGACCAACTCTGGCAGGACTGGCTGAACGTCTCGAAGCAGCGGATGCGCGGCGCCCGCGCGGAGGTGCCGGACGCGCCCACGGAGCTGGAGCCGACGCTCCGCGCCATGCAGGTGCCCACGCTGGTGATGTTCGGCGACGACGACCACACCGTCGCCCCGGGGCTCTCCGCGGAGGGCTACCTGATGCTGCCGTCCGACATCCGGCACCTGCACGTCCTGCACGGCATCGACCACTCGCCGAACTCGGTGGTCCCGCAGGAGACGGCGGAGGTGTTCACTCGCTTCGCCCGGCACCTGGAGGGCCAGCGGTAGCGGCGCGCGCGGAAGTCGCCCGGGGCTAGTCGCGCATCTTCAGGACGGCCATGAAGGCCTCCTGCGGCACCTCCACGGAGCCGATCATCTTCATGCGCTTCTTGCCCTTCTTCTGCTTCTCCAGCAACTTCCGCTTGCGCGTGATGTCGCCGCCGTAGCACTTCGCCAGGACGTTCTTGCGCAGGGCCTTCACGGTCTCGCGGGCGACGATCTTGCCCCCGATGGCGGCCTGGATCGGCACGTCGAAGAGCTGGCGCGGGATCAGCTCCTTCAGCTTGAGCGCGAGCTTCCGTCCGGAGGGGCCCGCGTCGCCCGTGGGCACGATCGCGGACAGCGCATCCACCGGCTCCCCGTTGACGAGGATGTCGAGGCGAGAGACGTGGGCGCGCCGGTAGCCCTCCAGCGCGTAGTCCATCGCCGCGTAGCCGGAGGTCCGCGACTTCAGCTGGTCGTAGAACTCCACCAGGATCTCGGACAGCGGCAGGTGGTACGTCCCCAGCACGCGGGACTCGCTCTCGTCCTCCGCGTGGTCGAGGTACTCGACGCGGTCGAACTCGCCTCGGCGCTCCGTGACCAGCTGCATCAGCGTGCCGATGTAGCGCGCCGGCATGGAGATGGTGACGCGCACCCACGGCTCGCGGATCTCCGCGATCTTGTCGGGCGCCGGCAGCTCCGCCGGCGAGTCGATGCGGAGCTCCTCGCCGCCGGTCGTCGTCAGCTCGTACTCCACGGAGGGCGCCGTCGCGACGAGGTCGAGGTCGAACTCGCGCTCCAGGCGCTCCTGCACGATCTCCATGTGGAGGAGGCCGAGGAAGCCGCAACGGAAGCCGAAGCCCAGCGCCGCGCTGCTCTCCGGCTCCCACTGGAGCGCCGCGTCATTCAGCGTGAGCCGCTCCAGCGCGTCCCGCAGGTCCGCGTACTGGTCCGCGTCCGTCGGGTAGATGCCGGCGAACACCATCGCCTTCGCCGGCTGGTAGCCGGGCAGCGGCTCCGTGGCGCCGCCGGAGCCGTCCGTGGTCACGGTGTCGCCCACGCGGCTCTGGGAGACGCCCTTCAGCCCCGTGGCGATGTAGCCGACCTCGCCCGCCTCCAGCACGTCGATCTTCTGGAGCGCCGGGCGGAAGTAGCCGACCTCGACCGGCTCGAAGCGCGCGGACTGCTGCATCATGCGCATGCGCTCGCCCATGCGGACGCGGCCCTCGAGGACGCGGATGTAGACCATCACGCCCTTGAACGCGTCGTACTTCGCGTCGAACACCATCGCGCGCAGCGGCGCGTCACGGTCGCCCTCGGGCGGCGGGACGCGCTCGACGACGGCCTGCAGGATCTCGGTGACGCCGGCGCCGGTCTTGCCGGAGGCGAAGACGACCTCGTCGGCGTCGAAGCCGATGACGTCCATCAGTTCCTGGGCGACGCGCTCCGGCTCCGCGGACGGGAGGTCGATCTTGTTCACGACCGGGATGAGCTTCAGGTTCAGCTCCATGGCGAGGTAGACGTTGGCCAGCGTCTGCGCCTGGATGCCCTGGGTGGCGTCCACCACCAGGATCGCGCCCTCGCAGGCCGCCAGCGCCCGGGAGACCTCGTACGTGAAGTCCACGTGGCCGGGCGTGTCGACCATGTTGATCTCGTAGGCGGTGCCGTCGGCGGCGGTGAAGGGCATGCGCACGGCCTGCGCCTTGATCGTGATGCCCTTCTCGCGCTCCAGGTCCATGGAGTCGAGCAGTTGCTCGCGCATCTCCCGCGCCTCCACGGCGCCGGTGATCTCCAGCATCCGGTCGGCAAGCGTCGACTTGCCGTGGTCGATGTGGGCGATGATCGAGAAGTTCCGGATGCGTGACTGTTCCACGCCACCATCCTAACGGGCGCGCGGGCTACGCGCGGATCAGCGGACGCCCCGAGCGCTCCGAGCGAGGTCGAGCATGCATGGGCCGAGGCAAAGACGGAGCCCCGCCTGGCGGCGGGGCTCCGGTGAGGTGCCCAGAGGGCGGTCGTCCGGGGCTGATGCCCCGCCGCGCCTAGACGCGGTGGCAGGCGACCCAGTGGCCCGGGACGTGCTCGCGCCAGTCCGGCACGCGCTCGCGGCACTCGTCCACCGCGATCGGGCAGCGCGTGTTGAAGACGCAGCCGGGAGGCGGGCGGAGCGGCGAGGGGACGTCGCCGGTCAGGATGATGCGCTCGCGCTGCCGCTCCACCTCGGGGTCCGTGATCGGCACGGCCGACAGGAGCGCCTTGGTGTAGGGGTGCAGCGGGTTCTCGTAGAGCTCGTTGGAGTCCGCGAGTTCCATCATCTTGCCGAGGTACATGACCGCGACACGGTCGGAGATGTGGCGGACGACGGCGAGGTCGTGCGCGATGAACAGGTACGTGAGGCCGAACTCGCCCTGGAGGTCCTCCAGCAGGTTGATGACCTGCGCCTGGATGGACACGTCCAGCGCGGAGACCGGCTCGTCGCAGACGATGAAGTCCGGCTCAACCGCGAGCGCGCGGCCGATGCCGATGCGCTGGCGCTGGCCGCCCGAGAACTCGTGCGGGAAGCGGCGGGCGAACACGGGGTTCAGGCCGACCGCCTGCATGATGTACTGGATGCGGTCGCGACGCTCGGCGCCCTTGTAGAGGCCGTGGATCGCGAGCGGCTCGCCGATGATCTGCGCCACGCTCATGCGCGGGTTCAGGCTCGAGAACGGGTCCTGGAAGATCATCTGCATGCGGCGGCGGAAGCGGCGCAGGTCGCCGCCCTTGAGCTGGGTCAGCTCCGTGCCGGCGAAGTTCACCGTGCCCGCCGTCGGGCGGTAGAGCTGGAGGACGGCGCGTCCGGTGGTGGACTTGCCACAACCGGACTCACCCACCAGACCCAGCGTCTCACCGGACTTCACCTGGAAGTCCAGGCCGTCCACCGCGCGGACGTCAGCGATCTTGCGCTGGATGAGCAGGCCGGCCGTGACCGGGAAGTACATCCGCAGACCCTTGACGTCGACGAGGGTTTCGCCGGCCGGGATCTGGCGCTTGGTGTCGAGAGCAGCAGTCGTCATGTGGTTCCCCTCGGCCTTACTGCGCCGCAGCCGTGCTGGCGGTCTCGCGCGTGCGGGCGTCCACCTGCGGGTCGCGCCAGCAGCGCGCCGTGTGGCCGGCCATCTTGACCTCCAGCTGCGGGTGGTCGGTCGCACACTTGTCGATCGCCCAGTCGCAGCGCGGACGGAAGGGGCAGCCCTGGATCGGCTGGATCAGCAGCGGGGGCTGACCCTCGATCGTCATCAGGCGCACCTTCTCGGTGGCGTCCAGGCGCGGGACGGAGGCCATCAGGCCCACCGTGTACGGGTGCGCCGGGCGCTTGAAGATGTCCGTCGCCGTGCCGCTCTCCACGATCTCACCGGCGTACATGACGTTCACGCGGTCCGCGTAGCGCGCCACGATGCCGAGGTTGTGCGTGATGACCAGGACGGCGGTGCCGAGCTCCTTCGACAGGCGCGCCATGATCTCGAGGATCTGCGCCTGGATGGTCACGTCCAGCGCCGTCGTCGGCTCGTCAGCGATGAGGAGCTTCGGGTTGCAGGCCAGCGCCATGGCGATCATGACGCGCTGGCGCATACCGCCGGAGAACTGGTGCGGGTAGTCCTTCAGGCGCTGGTGTGCCTCCGGGATGCCCACCATCTCCAGCAGCTCAACGGCGCGCGCGTCCGATTCCTCCTCGCCCAGGCCGAGGTGGAGGACGATCGCCTCCTTGATCTGCTGCCCGATCGTGAGGACCGGGTTCAGGGAGGTCATCGGCTCCTGGAAGATCATCGCGATGCGGTTGCCCCGGATGGAGCGCATCTCCGCGTCGCTGACCTTCAGCAGGTCGCGGCCCTCGTACAGGATCTCGCCGGAGACAATGCGGCCCGGCGGGTTCGGAATGAGCCGCAGAATCGACATTGCCGTCACGGACTTGCCGCACCCGGACTCACCGACGAGCGCGAGCGTCTCGCCCTCGTCCAGGTCCCACGTCACGCCATCGACGGCGCGCACCACGCCCTCGTCCGTGAAGAAGTACGTGCGGAGGTCTTTGACTTCGAGCAGCTTCGCCATGGATCCCCCTCGCGTCGTCGGACGCCACCCACAACCTGTATGCGTCACCAGCGCCCGGCGGGCCGGGTGCTGGTGGGGAAGAGGAGACTCGAACTCCTACGCCTTGCGGCACGTGATCCTAAGTCACGCTCGTCTGCCAGTTCCGACACTTCCCCATCGGAGTGGCTGTCCGCCGCGCCTTCCCCGAGGCGCGACGAACCCCGCTGTCACGGGTCGCGTTCTAATTGGTGAGCCCCCCCGGACTCGAACCGGGAACCGGCTGATTAAGAGTCAGCTGCTCTGCCATTGAGCTAGAGGCCCGGACGGAAAGTAGCAGCGGCCCGATCGCGTGTCAACGAAAAGCGAACATGAGCGTGATCCGTTGTCTCGCACGGGAGAACCACCCGCCGTCACGCCTCCCCCACACGCGCCCTTTGACGATGATTCGGTCGTGGCATAGCCTTCCGTACATCGCACCGCTCGCCGGTGGCGAACGCGGGTGGTTAGCTCAGTTGGTTAGAGCGCAGCGTTGACATCGCTGAGGTCACTGGTTCGAATCCAGTACCGCCCACCACACCCTCGATCCCGGTCCGCACGCTCCATGCCGCAGCCC
>JBFWQJ010000108.1:0-9564 GCA_050249515.1 Dehalococcoidia bacterium
CAGCTGCGCGCCGGTACGCCTTCTACGAGTCGTTCGCAGGGGCCCGCTCCTTCGGCGGCCTCGACCTCGCGGGCGCGGTCGACCTGAACGCCTTCCTGCTGGGGAAGCCCAACGACATGGGCGGGTTTGACCTGGTGCCGGTCTTCTGGATGCCGACGGACAACGTCGCGAAGCGCGTGCGTGAGGACCACGTCCCCTACGACCGCTGGATCGCCGACGGCTGGATCTTCCCGATGCACGGCGCGGTGCGCGACGACGACCAGGTCGTGGACGTGATCGAGTGGCTGTGCGCCCCCGCCGACATGCAGGAGATCGCGGTGGACCCGTGGCAGTCCCCGAACATCGCCGGGAAGCTCCTGCAGCGCGGCGTCGAGGTGGTCAAGGTCGCGCAGTCATTCGGCCAGCTGGCAGGCCCCAGCGAGGAGCTGGAGAAGATGCTCGCGGCCGGCACGCTCCGCCACGACGGCAACGCGGTGATGTCCTGGATGGTGGGCAACGCCGTCGCCGACGTCGACGCGGCCGGGAACCGGAAGCCTTCGAAGCAGGACAGCAACGAGCGGATCGACGGCATGGCCGCGCTGGTCACGCTGCTGGCCCGCGCGATGGTCGCCGCCCCGCCGAAGAAGCGCACGAGCCAGATCTTCTAGCCAATGGGAGGTAGCACCGGAATGAAGCCCAGCGACCTCGTGTTCTTCCTGATGATCAGCGCCCTGGTGGGTCTCAGCTTCCCCCGCCTCGGCTGGATGGTGTTGGCGGTCTTCCTTCTGGTGCTCGTGTTCACGCACACGTCTGCCGAGTTCAACGCGATCTTCGAGGGGGTCACTCCATGACGAGCGGATTTCGCGCGCGACTTGCCACCATCGGGGCGTGGCTCCGCGGGCTCCCCACCGTGGAACGCATGAACGGGGTGACCGTCCTCGCGGGGATGGGCTGCCTCACGGCGGGGGCGTTCGAGGTGCACACGGCGCTCGGGCTCGCGACGCTCGGCGTCAGCCTGATCGCCGCCGGCTCCGACATCCGCAGGAGGTAGCGATGAGCCTGGTCACGCAGATCTTCGCCGGGGCGCCGCCCCGGCAGCCGGGCTCGGGCGGGGGTGGAGGCGGCTGGGGCGCTGCCGGTGGCATGCAGCCGGCCGGCAGCGCCGGTGTGATGGCCCAGGCCCTCGTGAACTCGACCGTCTACCGGTGCGCAGCGCTGATCGGCGGAACGAGCGCCGCGCTACCGCCCCGCATCGTGCGCCGGGGCGACGCGACGCGGCAGGAGATCCGCCGCGATGAGCACCGCTACATCTGGGGTCGCCCGAACCCGCAGACCCACCGCATCAACCACTGGGAGAGCGCGTACACCGCGGCGCTGGTCACGGGCGACGCCCACCTCTGGCGCGGCCGCGGGAACAGCGGCGCCGGGCCGACCGAGGAGCTGTGGTACCTGGAACCGCACCGCGTGCGGACGGGGCTGGCATCCGACCACACGAAGGTGTTCGAGCTGGACGGCGATCGCCGGCACGGCTACACCACGCGCGAGATCCTGCACGTCCCGGCGCTGTCCTCCAACGGCGTGACGGGGCACCCGCCGATCGAGACGATCACGCGGCCGTTCAACATCATCCACGCCGCCGGCGTCTACGGTGAGCGCTTCCTCCGCAAGGGCACGACGCTGGCCGGCGTCCTCTCGACCGAGGCCGATCTGGAGCCGGACGAGGCCGACGAGCTGAAGGAGCGCTGGCGCGAGAACGTGGCCGGCCTCCAGAACTCCCACGAGATCGTGGTGCTGGGCAAGGGGGCGAAGTTCGTCCCGGTGGCGGTGACGCAGGAGCAGGCACAGTACATCCAGACGCTGGAGCACTGGGAGCTGCGCATCGCGCAGGCCTACGGCTGCCCGCCTCACATGCTCGGGATCGTCGGGGGCTCCACCTCGTGGGGCTCGGGCATCGAGCAGCAGGTAATCGGCTTCGTCCAGTTCACGCTGCTGTCCTGGATCATCCGCTTCGAGCAGGCGATCGAGGACGACCTCCTGCCCTCGGACCTGCAGATGAAGTTCGTGCTGAACGGGCTGCTCCGTGGCGACACGGTCCAGCGGTTCGGCTCCTACCGCACCGGCATCATGGCCGGCTTCATGTCGCCGAACCAGGCGCGTGAGCTGGAGGACTGGGCGCCGCGCCCGGGCGGCGACGAGTTCGTGACGCCAACGGCCGGCGCGACCGGACAGGTGAACGGGGGCGGCGACGCCTCGAACGCGCAGGCGCGCCTGGTTTCGCGATCGCAGCCGCGGCTGCTGGGGCCGGGTGGCACGGAGCGGGTCTACACCACGGCGGACGCGGACGACTTCACCGAGGCGATCGCGGGAGTGCTTCGCACGCAGCACTACGGCGAGCGGATGGAGGCCGACCTGGCGCAACTGCTCGAGGTGGGCTACTGCCCGAACCCGGGCTGCGAGAAGAAGCTGGCGACCCGCGTGAACCCCGGGGCGGAGGTCTACTGCCCCCGCTGCAAGCAGGTGGTGGGCGTCGTCGGCGGCGGGTGGTAGCGGCCCCGTTGCGCATTCTCGCGGGCGCTCGGTAGCGTTCCGTCCATACCCAAACGCCCCGCGTCCCAGCGCCCCCTTGCGGGCCCGTGGAGCGGGACCGTCGTCAGGGCGGGATACCCGCCCGGCGGCGACTGAACATCTCCGCGCGGCCCATCGCGGCCCGACTTCCTCGGTCTACCGGAACCGGGGGGAAGTTGGGCTGCTGCGTTGTCCGAGCACACCCCCGCCCCCCGTCACCGCTACGAGCGCATCACCCGCGCGCTGCTCGATGAGCCGTGGGCGATCCTCCCGTCGAAGCTCGAGGCGATCGCCGACTTCGTCGCGCTGAAGGCCGCCGGCGGTGCGCTGACCGAAGCTGAGATCGAGGCCGTCACCATGGCGGCCGCGCCGCCCTCGGTGGCGGCCCGCGGCGAGGGTGGCGGCGCGATCGCCGTGCTCCCGGTCTTCGGGGTGCTCCGCAACCGGCTGAACATGATGAGCGCGATGAGCGGCGGGACGTCCGTCGAGCAGCTCTCGGCGCAGTTCAGCCAGTGGGTCGCGGACCCGAACGTCGCCGCGATCATCCTGGACACCGACTCCCCGGGCGGCTCCGTCGGCGGAATCCCGGAGTTCGCCGCGAAGATCGCTGCGGCGCGCGACGTGAAGCCGATCGTCTCGATCGCGAACCACCAGATGTGCAGCGCTGCCTTCTGGCTGGGCGCGGCCGCGCACCAGGTGGTGATCAGCGCGTCCGCGATGCTCGGTTCCGTCGGCGCGGTCATCCTCCACCAGGAGTACTCCAAGGCCGACGAGCTCGCCGGCGTGAAGTTCAACCCGATCTTCGCCGGCCGCTACAAGGTCGAGGGCAACGACTTCGAGCCCCTGGGCGACGAGGCGCGCTCCGCGCTGCAGGCCCTGGTCGACGACTCCTACCGTCTCTTCACGAACGACCTCGCCCGCTTCCGCAACATCTCGGCGGCGGACGCCCGCGGCGCCCGCTACGGCGAGGGCCGCGTGTTCGGCGCGCGCGAGGCCGTGCAGCGCGGCATGGCCGACCGCATCGAGACGCTCCCCGACCTGATCGCGCGACTGTCCAGCGCGCAGGCGCGGGCGGCGGTCATGCGCTCCGCCCCACCCCCCAAGGCCATCGCGGCGGAGACGCCGCTGACGGACGCCGAGGACGCCGCGAGCGCCCCGGACATCGACATGCACGAGCTGGCCGCGCGCGTCGCGGCCCGTATGGAGGGCTGATCCCATGGGCGACATCAACGCCGACGAGCTCGCGGCCGCCGTGGCCGCGGCGACCCTGCCGCAGATCGACCAGCGCATCGAGGCGGGCATGGGCCGCGCCGTGGAGGCCGTGACCACGCAGGTGGTCGACCAGGTCAGCACGCAGCTCGGCCCGCTGGTCACCGCCCAGCTCAAGGACCTCGGCGTCCTCGACGAGGCGGGCGCGGTGGCTCGGCCGCCGGTGGTGCGCTCCACGCACGAGGACGCCGGCCCGTTCGCGACCTTCGGCCACCAGCTGGTGGCGATCAAGGCCGCGTCGATGGGCGACAACGGGGCGCGCACCCTGCTGGTGAACGCCGCGGCGAGCGGCGCCGGCGAGGCCGTGGACGCCGACGGCGGCTTCATGATCCTGCCGCAGTTCACGTCCGGCATCGAGAAGCGGATGCACGACACGGGCCGGATCCTGAGCCTGATCACGCCGACGGACGTCACCGGCAACAGCCTGACCATCCGCCGTGTCGCTGAGTCCAGCCGCGCCACGGGCTCGCGCAACGGCGCGGTCCAGGGCTACTGGGTCGACGAGGGCACCGCTCCCGACGCCTCGCGCATGAAGTTCGAGCGGGTCGAGTACCGCCTGAAGAAGGTCGGCGCCGTCGGCTACGCCACGGACGAGCTGGTGGAGGACGTGACCGCGCTGGGCCAGGAGATGGAGGCCGGCTTCGCCGACGAGCTCGTCTTCCTGGTCGAGGACGCGATCGTCGAGGGCGTGGGCGCCGGCCAGCCGGCCGGCATCAAGGGCGCCAGCTGCACCGTCACCGTCTCCAAGGAGACGGGCCAGGCGGCCGCCACGATCCGCACCGCCAACCTCTCGAAGATGTGGGCGCGCATGCACTCCCGCTCGAAGGCGACCGCGGTGTGGCTGATCAACACCGACTGCAACCCGCAGCTGGACGAGCTGACCATCCCGGCGGGCACCGCCGCGGTGGAGCCGCGCTTCGTCACCTACGGGCCGGACGGCGCCCTGCGCATCAAGGGTCGCCCCGTCATCGAGGTGGAGTACTGCGACACGCTCGGCACGAAGGGCGACATCGTCCTCGCCGACTTCAGCCAGTACCAGCTGATCCAGAAGGCCGGCGGCGTGCAGCAGGCGTCGTCCATGCACGTCCGCTTCATCCAGGACGAGATGACCTTCCGCGCCACCTACCGGGTGGACGGCGGGCCGAAGTGGAAGTCGGCGCTGACCCCGTTCAAGGGTTCGGCCACCGTGTCCCCGTTCGTGAACCTGGAGACGCGCTCCTAGCCGGGAGCCCGCCACGCAGTGACCTGAACTCGCCGGGCGGAGTCGCCCGGCGCAAGGAGAAGACGATGGGTGCTCTCGGCAAGATCTTCGACATCATCCCGGTCATCCTGCCGCTGGACCTCCAGACGGCGCGCAACGGCGACTACGTCAGCCTGAAGAACGCGGGGGGCGTGTCGTTCGTCGTCCACAAGGGCGCGGGCACGGCGGGCGACGACCCGGACTTCACGGTCCGCCAGGCGCAGGACGTCGCCGGCACTGCCGTGAAGGACCTCGAGGTCGTCACGACCATCTACAAGAAGCAGGGGACGCTGAGCGCCGTCGGCACCTGGACCAAGGTGACGCAGGCTGCCGGCGCGGCGTACTCCGCCGACGCCACCTCCGCCGAGGAGGAGGCCGTCTACGTCATCGAGATCGCGGCCGACCAGCTCGACATCGACAACGGCTTCGACTGCGTGACGCTGAACGTCGCCGACGTCGGCACGAACGCACAGCTGGGCAGCGTGCTCGCCCTCCTCTGGGGCCTGCGCCACCAGACGGCGCCGGAGTCGCTCCCGAGCGCGATCGCGGACTAGTCAGGACGCAGCGGCCCCACGCCGCGAGTCACGGGCGGCGCGTCCGGGAGTTCCCTCCCCGGGCGCGCCCCACCCGCACCGGAGGACGACATGGCGAACGCGAACGTGACGACGGAGTGGGTCGGCGGCGACCTGTACTACTACGACAAGAACGGCAACGAGATCTTCCACATCGACGGCACCAATGGCCGCCTGGTGATCGCGGACCAGCTCGTCGACGCGACGGCCTCCACGCTGGCGGTCACCGCGGCCGCGCACGAGGGCCGCACGGTCACCCTGAACCGCGCGGCCGGCATCGCCGTCACGCTGCCCGCCGCGACCGGTAGCGGTGCGAAGTACCGCTTCGTCGTGGGCACGGCCGTCTCGGGCGGTTCACACGTCATCGGCGTGACGGGCAGCGCGATCTTCAAGGGCCTCGCGCTCGGCCTCGACGGCGACGGCGTACCCGCCAACGCGTGGGCGGCCGGCGCCTCGGACGAGGTGTTCACGATGGACGGCTCGACCCAGGGCGGTGCCGTGGGCGACGTCGTGGAGTTCCAGGACATCGCCGCGGACGTCTGGGCGGTGCAGGCGCGCCTGCAGCAGTCCGGCACCGAGGCGACGCCGTTCAGCTCGGCGGCGTAGTCGCCGCCGATGCCCGAGTACACGACGGACCTCACCGGCGACGCGCTGCTCCGGATCGACCGCGAGCAGCGCGCCCGGGAGGCCCGCAAGGCGGCCGAGGCGCCGGTGGACTGCCAGCGGTGCGGGTGGCTCCTCGAGATCCACGGCCGCGCGCGCAGCTGCCCGATGGGGCACTACCGCTGGGAGGACTAGGCCATGGCCGGTAGCGTCACCGTCACGACCACCGAACTGCCCGGTGGCATCACGAAGTACTCGATCGCGTGGCTGAGCGACGCGATCGGGGCCGTCAGCGGGAACGCCGTGGCGCTGAAGGCCGGCACGCAGCTGCAGGCGGGGTTCACGCCGGACGCCGCCGGCACGCAACCGACGGACGCCTACGACGCGACGATGACCGACACCAACGGCGTGGACATCCTGGGCGGTACGGGCGCGAACCTGAGCAACGCGACCGCGACGGTCGCCGTGCCGGCAGTGAGCACGTACTTCCGCCGCTACCTCGAGGCGGGTAACTACACCCCGGTGATCGCGAACGCCGGCAACGCCAAGGGCGGCACGATCGTCCTGCTGGTGCAGTCGTGAGCCAGCCGACGCCGCTGCTCTGCGACGGCACTCGGCGCAGCGGCGACCGCTGCGGCCGCCGGCTGCTGGACATCGACGCCGACGCGCTGAGGCCTGGCAAGTCGCTGCACATCAAGTGCCGCGACTGCAACCACATGACGGTGCTCGCCGGCGGCGAGGCGAGCGAGGCCGCGTGATGGGGCGCGCCGGGATCCCCTGCTGGCACTGCGAGAGGGGCAGCATCCTGCCGGACCTCGCCGGCGGGAAGTCGTGCGTGGCGTGTGGCGCGTCCGAGCACCCGCCCGTGACGGGCACCGCGCGCGACCGCGGCACGAACCGGCCCCGCTGGGACCGCGTGGCGGCGAGCGCGTGGCAGGGCGACCTGCAGGAGGCGAGCTGACATGGCGCTCCTCGACTCCTACGCGACGGCCGCCGAGTACCTGACGGGGACCGGCAACAAGGCGACGGCCGACGCGCTGATGCTGACCCAGCTCACCGGCATGTCGCGGCTCCTCGAGAAGTCGCTGCAGGTGATGGCCGGCGCGTGGAACACCCACACCGGGACGTACGTCTTCACGGCGCCCGGCGGCGGGTCGCGCCTGCGGCTGCGCGACGAGGACGGCCGTCAGTACTTCCTCCAGGCGATCGCGACGGACGGGCTCGGCGTCGACAGCGACCGGGACGGCCTCTATGACGACTACACCCTGGACTTCGCGGACGCGTGGGTGCGGGGGCTGCCGGCGAACGCCGCTGCGCACAGCGAGCCCTACCGGTCGATCGAGCTGCGCGCGCTCGACGGCGCGACGATCACGTCGTTCCCCTCGTCGCCCGGGGCGATCGAGATCGAGGGAACCTGGGGCTGGGCGACCGTGCCGGACAGCATCAAGCGCCTGGTCATCCACCGGACGCACGAGCTGCGCCAGGCGATGCCGACGGGCGCCGCCGAGCAGCTGCCGAGCTTCGACGCCGGCGATGCCCCGATGGCGCCGAACGTCTTCTGGTTGTGGAAGGAAGCCGAGCGCCGCTACGGCCGCCGGCTGCCAGGGTTCGCCTGATGAGTACCTGGCCGACCGCGCGCGCGGCACTCGCAAGCCATCTGGAGGGACTGCAGATCACTGTGAGCGGTCTGGAGCAGGAGACGCTGAAGGCGCTCGAGTGGGCGCCGAGCGGTCGCCAGGACGCGACGCTCTGGCCGTATGGATTTGTGTTCCCCACAGGGGAGACGGTCACCCGCGCCAGTGGGGTCCGGCGGACGACCAGGGAGCTCGTGTTCCGACTCATGCTCTCGCCCACGGGCGCGGAGACCACCCTCGAGGTCCTCCAGAAGCGCTACGACGCGTGGAAGGAGGCTCTGAAGGACTCGATGGACAGCGCGATCACGATCGACGGGGCGGCCACAGTCTTCGGTGAACAGTCGTTCGGCGAACTCGAGCCGTACGACGACATCGACAAGGGGTGGGGCTTCGAGATGCGCCTGGGTGCGCTCCAGTTCCACGAGGCCAAGACGTTCAGCGGGTAAGGGAGCAACGCCATGTGGGAGTTCACCGGCATCCGGGAGACGCGCGCGGGGGACGGCACGACCGTCCGCGAGCCCGTCGAGCCCACCGTCGGCATCGGGCCCGGCCCGCTGGACGACGAGGACTTCGAGGCGGCGGTCGCGCGCGTCGAGTCCCAGTACGACGACAGCCAGCGGGGCGTCATCAAGGCGTCCGGCGTGTACGTCCACAGGAAGGGCCGCGTGAAGCCGCTGCCCGCCAGTTCTGACAGCACGAACCCGGCTGACGCCGAGGCGACCGAGGAGGCCCCGCGATGACCGATCCGATGGCTGCGCCCCTCAGCCTGTACCAGTGGGGCCGGGAGGACACGACCGCGAAGGGCACCGCCGTCGCTGCCACCAAGCGCATGGTCGCCGACATGCTCGACTTCGAGGAGGCGGAGATCGTCGTCCGGCCGCAGGTCGCCAAGGGCCTGATGATCGACAACCCCGGCAACGAGCTGGTCACCATGCGTGGCACGCGCTGGCGCGCGTCCGGACCGTTCGCCTTCGAGGAGTTCCACCGCTGGCTCGAGATGGCGATCAAGGAGTGCGTCACGCCCTCGGGCACCGACCCGTACACCTGGACGCACACGCACGACGCCACCGCCAACAACCAGGTGGCCTCGTACACCCTGCAGCGCCGCATCACGGACGGCACGAACCACGTGGACAGCCGCGTCCCGTTCGCGACGCTGGAGACGCTCACGCTGCGCGGCGACGCCAACGGCTTCGTCACGTACGAGGCAGCCGGGTTCGGCCGCCGCGTCGAGAACTCCGCGATCACCTCGGTGTCGCACCCGACGATCGAGATTCCGCCGTTCGCAGCGTCGAAGGTCTACCTGGACCCCGCGTGGGCGAGCCTCGCGAGCACGCAGCTCACCGGCCCGAACGGCGTCCTCAACTGGAGCGCCACCATCCGATCGGGCGCGGGGCTGATCGCGCCGGCCGAAGCGCGGAGCGATCTCGACTTCGGGCTCGTCGTCCGGTCGGGACGGCGCATCGGCGTGGACTTCAGCGCCCGTGTCCTGGTCGCCACCAGCAGCGGGCAGATGGCGACGGAGCGGACCGCGGCGGAGGCGCAGTCGCTGCGCGCGCTCAGCCTGCAGGTCGCGGGCACCAACAGCCGCGCCGTCACGCTCTCCGCGCTGCTCAAGCACACCAAGGGATCCAGCTACAAGGTGGACGAGTCGGACGGCATCGGCGTCGTCGACCTGGCGCTGGGCAGCGCCACCGACGCC
>JBFWQJ010000109.1:0-9553 GCA_050249515.1 Dehalococcoidia bacterium
GTGTCCTTCGGCTCAGCGACCGGGTTCGGAGGCGGCGCGGGGAACTGGCCGGCGTTCACGCCGGGGTTCGAGAAGCCGATGGGCGAGGGCGTGATCGCCGCGACGGGGGTGGGCGTGGGCGGCGGCGTGGCCGTCTCCGTCTTCGTGGGCTCCGCGGGCTTCACGGTCAGCCCGGTGGACGCCGGGGCGGCGCCGCCGCTGGAGCAGGCCACGAGGGCGCCCGCGAGGATCGTGGTCATCACAATGCCGAGTCGCTTGGTCACGTTCACACCCCATGCGCGCATCAAAGCGTCCCGCCCGCATCACAGGGTAATTGCGACCACGCGGGTGTTCCAACGCGATTTGTGATCCACGCGTGATCGCGCGCGATCTTCTGCGCGAACCCGTCCTACCTCGTGGAATCTGCGGACTGCCGCACGTGCGTGGCGTGACGCAGCCGCCATGTCGTGTTCATCATGCTGAAACGCCGAGGTGCTCCAATGCGAGGACTTCGCAAGCACGGGCACGCCGGGAGCGCGTGATGGACGTCTGCTGGACCTGCATCGGAGCGAAGCGAGCGCGCACGGCGGCCGGCCGCGCCTCGCACCGCACCTGCGACCGCCACGCGGAGGCGCGCCCCTCGATCGCGCGCTCACGCTCCGACCAGGCGCGCGCCGGCGCCGTGCTCCGTCCGCAGCCGCGCGCCGGCGGCTACCGCCTGCGCCAGGCGCGCTAGTCCGCGGCTCCCCACCTCGAGGCAACCGACACGCTCGCGCGAGAGGTGGGCCGCGACAGGGCTGCCCGCGCGGCCTACCATGAGTGCATGACGTTCTGCCTCGGGATGAAGTGCCGCGACGGGCTCCTCGCCATCGCCGACACCCGGATCACGTCCGGGACGGAGATGTCGACGGCGAAGAAGATCTCGATCCACGCCTACGAGCAGCACTCGATGTTCATCCTGACGAGCGGCCTGCGCTCGATCCGCGACAAGGCGATCACCTACTTCGAGGAGCGCCTGAAGGACGAGTCCGCCAAGCTCACCAAGATGTACATGGCCGCGAACGCGCTCGCCGAGGAGATCCGCCGCGTCCGCAAGGAGGACGGCGAGTGGCTGGCCAGCGACGGCCTGTTCTTCGACCTCCACTGCATCTTCGGCGGGCAGCTCGAGGACGATGACGAGGCGCGGCTCTACCTGATCTACCCGGAGGGGAACTGGGTGGAGGTCCGCTCCTCCACGCCCTACGTGATCATCGGCGAGTCGCGGTACGGGAAGCCGATCCTCGACCGCGTGTGGCGGTACGAGCAGGGGCTGTTCGATGCGCTCCGGGTGGGGCTGCTCTCCTTCGACGCCACCCGCACCAGCGCCTCCGACGTGGACTACCCCGTGGACGCGGTGCTCTACGAGCCCGGGACGTTCCAGATGCGCGAGGTCCGCTTCGACCGCGACGACCTGACCCCGCTACAGGAGTACTGGCAGGACGCGATGCAGGAGGCCGTGGAGGGCGCCCAGCCCACGGTGGTGGACCTCTTCAACCGCCTCCACACCACCTCGCCGGCGCACACGCACTTCGGAGACGGGGCCGCCGGGTAAGCCGATCCATCGTTATGTCGCGCTCAGGGCGCCGAGACATCCCCAATCCGGCGGATTGTGGATAACACCGCGGCCACACGTCAGTTTGGCGGATGCGGGACGCCGCGCAGAACGTAGAATCCCCTGTGATGGCGGCGGACTCCTCTCCGCAGAGTGACGCGCGACCTCCCGGCCGCGACCGTCCGGCGCGCCCCGCGCTCGGCGGCGACCTGCTGCGCGCGTTCGAGACCTACTTCGCGGACGAGCAGGCGAACCTGGAGGCGCTCCGCCACGCGGCCGAGCGGCAGCCCGAGTTCGCGCCGTTCTTCCAGGAGATGCAGGCCGTCCAGCGCCGCAAGCTCGCGCTGCTCTCGTTCGAGGTCGCCTCGATGCTCCCGGACCACGCCCGCCGGGGCCACGGCGCCGGAACGCTGCCGCGATCGGTGGACCGGCTGGCGGGCGCGATCACGCCGATCCTCGCCACGCCGCGGCGCGCCGGGGTGTTCGCCGGCGGCCTCGCGGCGGTCGTGCTCGGTGCGCTCTTGCTGTTCGCGCCGCGCGAGTCGTCGCTCGCGCCCGCCACCGCGATCGCGCCGCGCGTCGCGGAGGCGGCCGCGGTCACCGCGACCGCGACGCCCACCGTCGCCACGCCGACGCCTGCGCCCACGCCCCAGCCCGGCGTGCTGGAGCGCGCGCGTATCGTCGCGATCTACGGCCACCCGTACGAGCCGATCACCGGCATCCTGGGCAAGCACCCGCCGGAGGAGGCCGCACGCGTCGCCGCGCGCCTCGCGCGGGAGGCGGAGGCCACGGACGGCCGGCCCACCGTGGGCGCGCTGCACATCACCGTGCACGTGGCGCAGGCGCAGCAGACGGTGGACGGCACGTACCTGGAGCGCCTGGGGCCACGCGGCACGCAGCCGTGGGTGGACGCCGCGCGCGAGCACGGGCTGCTGCTGATCGTGGACACGCAGATCGGCTGGTCGGATGCGCTGACGGAGACGAAGGCGCTGGAGCCGCTGCTCCGCCTCCCCTTCGTGCACCTGGCGCTGGACCCGGAGTTCGCCACGAAGAGCCAGCAACTTGCGCCGGGCAAGGCGATCGGCACGCTGGACGCCGCCGCGATCAACGACGTGCAGGCGTACCTCGGCGGGCTCGTCCGGCGCGAGGGCCTGCCGCGCAAGATGCTGATGCTGCACCAGTTCCGCGGCGACATGATCGGCCACCCGGAGCGCATCGTCCCCGACGAGGACATCGAGATCGTCCTGGACATGGACGGCTACGGCCCACCGGGCAGCAAGCTGGACGCCTACGACCAGTTCGCGCTCGCGCCGTGGGTGGAGCGCCCCGGAATCAAGTTGTTCTACGAGTGGGACGAGCCGATCCTGCTCCAGTCGGAGCTCTCCGCACTCGCACGGCCGCCCGACCTCATCGTCTACCAGTGATGCTCCGCCTCGCCCGTCCGGGCATGCGGCTGTTCGCGGCGTCGATGGTCGCGCTCGCCGTCGCGTGCTCGCCCGCAGCGCCCGCGGCCACCTCCACCGCCGCATCCACCGCGACCGGGGCCGGGACGCAGACGGCGAAGGGGCCCGTGGCGGTCTCGCTGGTGGAGTGGGCGATCCGGGCGGAACCGGCACAGGTGGCCCCCGGGACGACCACCTTCAACGTGCGCAACAACGGCACCGTCCCCCACAACCTGCTCATCATCCGCAGCGACGAGGCGCCCACGGGCCTCCCCACTGTCTCCGGCCGACTGGACGAGGCGGGGCTGCAGATCGTCGGCCGCACGGGCGACCTGACCGGCGGCAGCGGCGAGGAGATCACCGTCGAACTGCCTGCCGGCCGGTACATCCTGGCCTGCAATGTGATCGGCCACTACAACAGCGGCCAGGCCGCCGCGTTCACCGTCCAGTAGGCCGCTCCTCGGCGGTCGCCCGGATACCTCCCCATCTCGTCCGCCTCCGCGCGGCCCGACCTAGCGCGAAGCGCGGCGAGCGCGTACCTTCCACCAACCTTCACGTTTACGGGAACGTTTCAGCGCGACGGGAATGGGACGCGTGGCCTCGATCTCCACCTTCGAGTCCCTGGGCATCCGCGACTACCGGCTCCTGTGGCTGGGCCAGGTCAGCACGAGCATGGGCCAGTGGATGGACCAGACCACGCGCGGATGGCTCATCTACCAGCTCACCGGCTCCGGCCTCCACCTCGGCTTCGCGATGGCGTCGAGGGGCCTCCCCCTGCTGCTGTTCGGGATCATCGCCGGGGCGTTCGCGGACCGGTCCGGGCGGCGCCTGCAGCTGGTCACGGCGCAGGTGGTGAACGCCGTGCTGAACGCGATCCTCGCGCTGCTGGTGATCACCGGGCTCGTCGAGGAATGGCACGTCTACGTCACTGCGTTCCTGGCGGGGACCGTGCAGGCGTTCCAGCAGCCCGCCCGCCAGACGCTGATCAGCGACCTGGTGCCGGAGAACCGGCTGCTCAACGCGCTCGCGCTGAACTCGGCCGCCCTCAACGCCTCGAGGATGGTGGGCCCGGCGCTCGCGGGGGTGCTGATCACGATGACCGGCGTCGGCGGCTCCTACATGACGCAGGCGGTGATGTACCTGGTGGCGACGGTGTGGACGCTGCAGATCCACTTCCCTGCGAACCTCGCCCCCACGCGCGCGGACGGGTCGCGCGAGCGGCTGCCGTTCATGCAGAGCATCGGCGAGGGCCTCGCGTTCGCGGGGCACGAGCCGAACGTGCGCGCGCAACTGCTGCTGGGCCTGGGCCCGCTCACCTTCGCCATGTCGTACATGGCGCTCATGCCGCTCATCGCGATCGAGGTGCTCGGCGGCGACGCGATTCTGCAGGGCGCGCTGCTCTCCGTGATCGGCGCGGGCGCGCTGGCCGGCGCGCTCACGGTCGCCTCCATGCGCCGCGACCACGCGTACGGGCTGTCCGTGGTGGTGGCCGCTGTCGCTTTCTGCGGCAGCGTGTTCGCGTTCGGCTCGTCACACTGGGTGTGGGTGAGCCTGGTGCTCGGCTTCTTCCTCGGGCTGATGAGCGTCACCTACACCACACAGAACCAGACGCTGCTGCAGGTGCTCACCCCGCGCGAGCTGCGCGGGCGCGTGATGAGCATCTACCTCCTCGACCGCGGACTCGTGCCCCTCGGCGCGATCGTCGCCGGCACGCTGGCGTCGAGCTTCGGGGGACAGGACGCGGTGCGCGCGCTGGCGCTGATCGCGCTGGCGATCGTGGCGGTGGTCGTGGCCACGCACCCGCGCATCCTCCGACTGGAGGTGCCCCTGGCCGGACGCCTGGACCGTGGCGGTCGCCGTGGCGGCACGGGCCGTCCGAGCCAGCACGGGGCGGAGCCGCCCGCCGCGGATGCGACGGGCACCGAGCGACCCGCACGGGCGGAGCGAGGCGCGTAGACTGCGCCAGAGGGAGACCGTCCGATGAGCTACGCGGAACCCCGGCAGCCCGGCGTGACCGGGCCTCCTGCCGCCGCCGCTCCGACCGCGCCCCTCGAGCCCGCCGCCGCCGGCGCGCCCGCCTCAACCTCCACGCGGCGCACGTTCAGCGCGCTGAAGTATCCGGAGTTCCGGTACCTGTTCGGCGCGAACACGCTGCAGTTCGGCTCCATGCAGATGCAGCTGCTGGTGCGCGGCATCCTGGTCTTCCAGCTCACCGGGTCGTACGAGGCGCTGGGCCGGGTGTCGTTGGCGCACGCGATCCCGGGGCTGCTGCTCACCCCGTTCGGCGGCCTGATCGCGGACCGCGCGCCGAAGCGGACGGTGGTCGCGGTGGCGCAGGCGATCAACCTCGTGAACGCGTGGGTGCTCGCGCTGCTCGCGTTCAACGGGGCGCTGACCTTCCCGCACCTGCTGATCAGCGCCGTGCTGCAGGGCGGCGTGAACTCCGTGCTGATGCCGACGAAGCAGGCGCTGACGCCGGACACCGTGCCGCGACACACCCTGATGAACGCGATCGCGCTGCTCACCTCCGGGCAGAACCTGATGCAGCTCGTCGGCCCCGCGCTCGGCGGCATCCTCGTCGCCTGGGCCGGCGCGGCCTCCGGCTTCGGCGTGATGGGCGCGATGTACGCGGTGGGCCTGCTGTTCACCACGCGCCTCCCCGTGGGCGCCGCCTACCCCTCGACGGACGCCGCCGAGGCAGCGCCGACGCGTGCCCGGACGCGCCACCTGAGCGCGCGCGGCGCGCTCACGGACCTGGTGGACGGGCTGAGGTACGTCGGTCGGGACGCCACGATCCGCACGCTGATCGCGGTCAACTTCATCGTGATCTTCATCTCGATGCCCTACACGATGATGCTCCCCGGCTTCGTCACGGAGGTGCTGCACGGCGGCGCGACGGAGCTCGGCTGGCTGATGACCGTCACGGGCATCGGTGCGGTCGGTGGTTCGCTGATGGTGGCGTCGCTGTCGGAGCGGAAGCGCGGGCGGCTGCTGATCCTGACCGGGGTGATCCTCGGCGGGTCGCTGCTGGCGTTCGCGGTGTCGACGAACTACTACCTGACGCTGCCGATCATGCTGGTGGTGGGCTTCGGCCACGCGATGCGCATGTCGATCGGCCAGGTGCTGGTGCAGCACTACTCCCCGGACCACTACCGGGGCCGCGTAATGTCGGTGTGGATGATGCAGTACAGCATCATGTCCGTCGGCACCTACGGCGTGGGACTGCTGTCCGAGGCGTTCGGACCGCAGTGGGCGCTGGGCAGCATGGCGGCCACGCTGGTCGTGCTCATGGGCCTCGTCTGGCTCGCCGTCCCGCTGATGCGCCGCATCGAGTAGCCGCGACCACTCGACACCACGGGCGAGGCGGCGCACGCTTCCGCAACGCCACATCGCACGTTCGCCGCCCGCGAGCCGGGCGCCGGTAGGACTTGAGGGGTCACTTGTCCCGCCTGAGCCGCATCCCGTTCTTCTACGGCTGGGTGATGGTGGGCTCCGCGCTCGCGATCAACGCCGTGTCCTCCACCCTGAACCCGGTCGTCTTCTCCTTCATGATCGGCCCCATGTCGGAGGAGCTGGGCGTCTCGAAGAGCGCGCTGGCGTGGTCGTTCACGCTGCGCCTGTTCGCCGGCGGGATCATCGGGCCGTTCCTCGGCGTGCTGCTGGACCGCCACGGCGCCCGCTGGATCGGCGCGGTGAGCGGCACGCTGGTCGCCTCGATGCTGATCGCGCTCGCGTTCGTGCACGACCTGTGGCTCGTCTACCTCGTCTTCGCGATCTCGGGCCTCGCCGGCCTCGGCGGCCCCGCGGGGCAGCTGCTCACGCAGGTGCCGCTGGCGAAGTGGTTCGTGGTGCGCCGAGGCCGCGCGATGGCGATCGCCACCGTGGGCATGGCCGGCGGCACGATGTTCGCGATCCCGATCACGGAGTGGCTGCTCAGCGGCTTCGGCTGGCGCGGCACCACGATCGCCTTCGGGTTGATCGTCGGCGCCGTCGTCATCCCGGTCAGCATCCTCCTCGTGCGGCGATCGCCGGAGGACGTCGGCCTGCACCCGGACGGCGCGGACGCCCCGCCCGCCTCTGCCGCGGAGCACGCGCTGGGGCGCCACGCCCACCTGACCACCGCGAACAACTGGACGATGCGCCAGGCGGCGCGCACCCGCGTGATGTGGCTGCTGCTCGCCGCGCAGTCGCTCGCCGGCACCGTGCTCATGGGGACGCTGGTCTACCGCGTGGACTTCTTCAAGAGCCTCGGCATCTCGCCGGAGGCGGTCGCGTTCGGGACCACGCTGGACCCCCTGACGGTGGTGTTCTCCGCGTTCGCGTTCGGCATGATCGCGGACCGCGTGCCCGTGCGGTACCTCGGCGCGATCGGCCTGTTCGGCTTCGCGCTGTCCATCGTGCCGATGATCTTCGCGACGAACAGCGCGGCGGCCGTGGTGCTGCACAACGTGACGTGGGGTGTCGCCGCGGGCGGGCACATCACGCTGAACAACCTCGTGTGGCCCAACTACTTCGGCCGCCTCCACCTCGGGGCGATCCGAGGCATCGTGCTCCCTGCCTCGATCGCCGCGTCCGGGATCGGGCCGCCGCTGTACGGCTTCCTGTTCGACTCCGGCATGGCGCCGTCGCTCGTCTGGACGGTCACGCTCGCGGCGTTCGCCGTCGCCGGCGTGGCCGTACTGCTCTCGCGCCCGCCGAAGTGGGACGATGGCGACAGCGCCGCCGCCCCCGCCGGACCGCGCCTCGAGGTGCGTTCGGCGGAACCGGCATGACGACCCCGCCCGACACGACGCAGCCGCCCGCAGGCGGGCCCGCGGTGTCGCCCGCGCTCACGGATGCCATGCGTCGCGACCTGGTCGCCTTCCCGGACGAACTGGAGCGGCAGCACGACACGATCACCACGTTCTACGCGTTCCGCTACCGGAACTACCGGCTGCAGTGGACGGGCGACCTGTTCACCAGCGCCGCACAGTGGATCCAGCAGACCGTGGTCGGCTGGCTGGTGTTCGACCTGACCGGCTCCGGTCAGATCCTCGGCTCCGTGAACCTCATGCGGAGCGTCCCGATCCTCCTCGTCTCGCCGCTGGCGGGGACGGCGACGGACCGCATCCCGCGCAACCGGATCATCGCGTGGAGCCAGCTGGCAATGGCGGCGATGACGTTCATCCTCGCCGGGCTGATCATGGCGGGCCGCCTCGAGATATGGCACATGTTCGCGTTCACGCTGCTCATGTCCACGGCCCAGACGTTCAACATGCCGGCGCGCCAGACCTTCGTCTTCGACCTGGTGCCGAGGCGCGTCGCGCCGAACGCGGTGGCGCTCGCCTGGGCCGCGTTCAGCCTCGCACGGTCCGTGGGCCCGGCGGTGGGCGGCGGGCTGATCGTGCTCTTCGGCCCGGCGAACAACTTCGTGCTGCAGGGCGTCGCGTACCTGCTGGTCATGATGACCGTGCTGATGATCCGCAACACGAAGCCGCGCGAGGAGCGCCCGCCCCGCTCGTTCTGGAAGGGCATGCGCGAGGGCTACGCGTTCGCGCTCACCGACCCGCAGGCGCGGATCACGCTGGTGATGAGCCTGATCTCACCCGCCTTCATGATCCCGCTGCACATGGCGCTGCTCCCGATCTTCGCCGCCGTGGTGTTCGACTCCAACGCCGCCGGCCTCGGCGTCCTCGTCGGGTCGATCGGGTTCGGCGGGCTGTTCGGCGGGGCGCTCACGGCCGCCCTCGGGCGGATCGACCGTCGAGGGATGCTGCAGCTCGTGGCGCTGCTGGTGATGTCCGGGATGGAGTTCGCGTTCTGCGCGGTCGCCGGGCTCACGGGCAACCTGTGGCTCGCGGTGCCGTGCCTCGTCATCGCCGGCACGGCGGAGTCGCTCTACACGACGACGAACACCACCGTGCTCCAGCTCGCCGCGCCTGAGCACCTGCGGGGCAGCATGGCCGGCGTGCTCCAGCTCTCGTTCCTGATCATGCCGGTGGGCGGGCTGGTCGCCGGGACCGCCGCGGACCACTTCGGCGCGCCGATGGTCGGCGGGGTGCTGACGGCGATCGCCTTCTCCTGCGGGCTCGCGATCCTGCTGCTGTCCTCGCGTATGCGGAACCTGCGCCTGAGCGATCTGACGCGCGAGCGCTGAGGCGCACCACCACGCTGATTGCCGCCCGCGCGCCGCGATGCCAGAGTGCGAGGCACGAACCCGCGCGACACGCGCATGACCTCGAGGATGGACTCATGACTGACATGCCGACGGCCGCCGACCTCGTCGGGGCGTGGCGACTGGACAACTGGCGCATCTCCTTCTCGGACGACCGCCCGGACACCTACCCGTACGGCGACGACGCGAAGGGCTACCTGATCTACGAGGCCTCCGGCCGCATGGCCGTGATGGTCAGCAACGCCGACCGCCCGCAGCTCTCCGACGCGAACATCCGCCGCGCGCCGGTGGAGGAGACGGTCGCCGCGGTCGACTCGTTCTTCGGCTACTCGGGGACGTGGCGGCGGGAGGGCGACCACATGGTCCACTCCGTGGAGATGGCGCTGA
>JBFWQJ010000110.1:0-9441 GCA_050249515.1 Dehalococcoidia bacterium
AAGGTGCCGCCGTTCTGGAGGTTGCCGGAGATGGTGACGGTGGCGCCGGAGGTCTGGTTCCACGTCGCCCCCGCGCCGACCACGACGTCGCTGAACACGTTGGCGCCGTTCGTCGCGCTCAGCGTGAACGTCCGGCCCGCGCCCACGGTGAAGGTGCCCGTGAAGGTCTTCGACTTGATGCCCGCGCTGCCGGAGCTCGTCAGGTCGCCCCCGCTCAGCGTGGTCGTCCCGCCGATGGTGACGGCGGCGGCGCCGATCGTCGCGGTGCCCCCGGTCACCTCGAAGTTGCCGGTGATGCTCTCCTCGCCGGACGTCGCGCTGAAGGCGCCGGCGGTCGTCACGCCCTGCGCGATCGTCACGGGCGCCGCGCCGGAGTGCGTCCACGTCCCGCCGGCGGCCACGCTCAGCCCCGCGCCGAGGGCGTTCGTCCCCGACGTCGCCGAGATCGCGAACGTGCCGCTCGTCACGGTGACGGTGCCCGTGAACGTCTTCACGCTGGGGTCGGCCGCGCCGGAGCTCGTGAGGTTGCCGCCGTCCAGCGTCGTCGTGCCGCCAACGGTGAGGGCCGCCGTCGAGATCGTCAGACTGCCGCCGAGGATCGACAGGTTCCCGGTGATGGAGAGATCCGTGGCGACGCTGAAGGCGGCGGTGCCCTGCACGGTCAGGTTGCCCGCCGCCGCGATCGTCCCCCCGCTCGTCTTCGTGCCGCTCGTGGAGAGCAGCAGGTGGTGGTAGTTCGCCGCGCGGATCGTCTGCGACCCGGCGCGGTTCCAGTCGACGGTATTGCCGGCCGCGGAGGCATCGAGCGTCGGGGCGACCGAGGCGCTCGCGAGCGCGAGCGTGCCCGTCGCGGCGTTCACCAGCGTGCCCGTACCCCCGACGGCGCCCGTGCCCGTGAATGACATCGACGCGTTGTTCGTCAGCGTCCCGTCCACCGTCACGGTGCCGCTGCTGGAGAGGGCGGCATTCGCGGCCAGCGTGCCGGTCACGGTGAGCCCGGACAGCGAGATCGCGTCCCCCGACAGGGTCTTCGCGGTGCCGCTGAAGGTCACCGTCCCCGTGGTCGCGCTGAGCGTGCCGTTGTTCGTGACGTTCCCGCCGAACGTCACCGGCGTCGACCCGGTCTGCGACCACGTCCCCCCCGCCTGCACGACGAGGTCACCGGCGAACTCGTTGACGCCGCCCGTGGCCGAGATCAGGAGCGTCTGCCCGCTGGAGATCGTGACGGTTCCGCTGAAGGTCTTGGTGTTCACGCCCGCGTTCGTGGAGCTGGTCAGGTTGCCGCCGCTGAGCGACGTCGCGCCGCCGACGCTGACCGTCGCCGCGCCGAACGTCGCCGTGCCCCCGTTCAGCACGAGGTCCCCGCCGATCGCCTCGCTGCCGCCGGTGATGCTGTACGTGCCGCTGGAGGTGACGCCGCCGGTGATCGTGACGGCGCCCGCGCCCGTGTGCGTCCACGATGCCCCCGAGGCGACCGTGACGCTGCCGCCGATGCCGACGGTGGGCGTGGTGACGGTGAGCGTCCCGCCGTTCACCGCGGCGTTCCCGGTCACGGTCAGGTCGTTCGCCACGCTGAACACCGCCGTGCCGTCCACCGTCACCGCGCCGGCGACGGTGGCGGCGGCCCCCAGCGTCTTCGTGCCGCTCGTGGAGATGACGAGGTTGAAGTAGGCGCCGCCCGTGACCGTCTGCGTGCCGCCGCGGTTCCACTCGACCGTGCTGCCGGCCGCCGCGCTGCTCATCGTCGGTGCGAACGAGGTGCTCGCGAGCGTGAGCGTCGCGCCGGTGCCGTTCACAAACGTCCCGGCGCCGGCGGCGGCGCCCGTGCCGGTGAGCGTCAGCGTGCTGTTGTTGGTGAGCGTGCCGTCCACGGTGAGCGTGGTCGCCACGGTGGCGGTGGTGGTGAGCGTAGGCGTGCCGGGCGCCGACAGGCTCGCGAACGCGTACGAGGACGGCCCGCCGACCGTCTTTCCCGTGCCGCCGAGCGTCACGGTGCCGGTGGTCGCGGTGAACGCGCCGCTGTTGGACACGTTGCCGTTGAACAGCACGGGCGCGGCGCCGGTCTGCGACCACGTCCCGCCCGCATCGATCGTCACGTTGCCGTCGAACTGGTTGGTCCCGCTGGTGGCGGTCGTCGTCCAGGTGCGCCCGTTCTGCACGGTCACGTCGCCGGTGAAGGTCTTGGTCTTCGCCCCGGCGGAGCCCGAGCTCGTCAGGTCACCGCCGCTGAGGATCGTCGTCCCCGTCACCGTCAGCGCGGAGGTGCTGACCGTGAACAGGCCGCCCTCGACCGCGAGGTTGCCCGCGATCGCCGCCGGGCCGGAGCTCAGCGTGGCCGTCCCGCGGTGCACGAAGTGCGAGGCGACGGTGACCGGGGCCGCGCCGGAGTGCGTCCACGTCCCACCGGTCTCCACGGTGACGGTGCCGCCGAACTCGTTGGTGCCGGTGCTGGCGGAGATCGTGAACGTCGTCCCGTTCTGGACGGTGACGTTGCCGGTGAACGTCTTGGTGTTCACGCCGGCCGCGCCGGAGCTGGAGACGTTGCCGCCGGTCAGCGTGGTGCTGCCGCTGACCACGAGCGGCGCGGTCGTGACCGAGAGCGTGCCCCCCTGCACCTCGAGGTTGCCGTTCACCGTGACGGCGGCGTTGATCGTCTTCGTGCCGCTCGCGCCGCCGATCACCAGGTGGTGGTACGTCGCGGACTTCACGGTCTGCGTGCCCGCACGGTTCCACTCCACCGTGTTGCCAGCGGCCGTGGCATCGAGCGTCGGGCTGATCGAGGACCCGGCGAGCGTGAAGGTGCGCCCGGCGGCGTTCACCAGCGTGCCGGCGCCGCCCACGGCGCCCGTCCCGGTGCCGGCGTACGAGCCGTCATTGGTGAACGTGCCGCTCACCGTCAGCGTGCCGGTGGTCGTGATCGTGCCCGCGTTCGTGACCGTCCCGGACACGGTGAGCGGCGCGAACGCGTTCGTCGCGCTGCCGCCGATGCTCACGCCGGTCCCGCTGAACGTGTACGTGCCGCTGCCGGAGGTGAACGTGCCGTTGTTCGTGAAGCTCCCGGAGACCGCTACCGACTCCGAGGTATTGGTGAACGACCCCGTCGCGCCGATGGTGATGTCCGCGAAGTTCTTCGAGCCGGACGCGCTGGTGATCGCCAGGCTGCCGTTCACCACCGTCGCGCCGGTGACGGTGATCGTGACGCCACCGATGTTGAACGTGGCGCCTGGCTCCACCGTGAGCGAGGCGATCGTGGCCGTCGCGTTCATCGTCACGGTGGTGCCGGCGGTGATCGTCACATCATCCGCCGCACCCGGGACGGGGTTGCCGCCCCAGGTCGACGTGAGGTTCCAGTTCCCGTCCTGGGTGGAGGCGACCGCGGCGGCCTCGGCACGGTCCACCCCCGGCGCGCCGGGTACGAGGACGAGCGCGAGCGACAGCGCGAGCACGGATCCGAGTGCCGCGATCGAGACGAGGGCGCGCCGCAACGCGCGCGCCGCGGGGCGGCGGTCAGGCACCCGGGCTACCTCCCGCGCGCGCATCCGCCGCGGATGCCCGGGCATGATCCGCCGCGCGCGAGAACTTCAGTCGCAGGAGCACGGTCTACCTCGTCTGGCCGCTCCGCCGGGTGGGCGGCGGGGGGCGATGTCACACGCGACGATACCCAAGGGACGGGTGTCGAGTCGCTCATTCCGGTTGAGAATCCGTTAATCGCCCGCAAACACTGGCGTTCCGCGCCCGCCGGCCCATCACGAGCGTACTGGATCGTTCAGCAGGCCGTCGCACGTGCGGCCGTGTATCGGTTCAGCCGCGCCGCCAGTCGCGACATAACGGTTCACGAGGAGGCCGCCACGATGTAGGCACGCTCGCGCGCCCTCCGTCGACGACATGGCGAGGGGCGAGGCGCGTTCCTCGATCGGGGTCATCGAGGAGGGCGTCATGCACGAGCCGCTGCGGGGACTGCGGGTGATGACGGCCAGCGGCGAGGAGATCGGCGCGGTGAGCGGGGTCGGCGAGGACCGCTTCGGCGTCGCGCGAACCGGGCTGCCGGACGTCTGGCTCACGCTCGACGCTGTGTCGGAGGTGCGCGGGGACCTGCTGGTGCTCAAGCCGCACAGCTACGAACTCGCCCAGTGGCAGGTCGGCGCGGAGTAGGGCGCGCGCCCCCGTCCGCTCGAGCCCATGCGAGGTTGACGCGGAAGAGCAACTCCACCGGGGGGCGCGTTCGCGGGCCCGCGCCGGTCTGGTGCGGACACTGAGATGCCACCGCACTGAGGAGCCTGCGATCGCGCGTCATGGCCGTCCCGGTTACCGGTCGACGCGGCGCACCGCGCCTGCGGCGTGGCTCGCGCTCCTGACGGGGCTGCTCGTGGGCTGCCTCGGGCAGGGCGGCGGCCCTCCCTCCGAGGAAGCGACCGCGGTGGCCGCGACGCCTGCTGCCGAGCCGAGCGCGTCCCCCAGCGTGGAGGAGGCGACACCCGCCCCGGAGCCCGTCGAGGACGGCGACTGGAGCACGGCGAACGGGGGGCCGCGCAACACGCGTGCTCGAGAGAGCGCGATCTCCGCGAGCACCGTTGGTGACCTGGAGGTCGCATGGTCGGTCGAACTGCAGGGCGGCGGCCCGTACGGTTCCGCGGCGGGGGCCCCGGTCGTGGCGGACGGCGTCGTCTACCTCCTCGACCTCGGCGCGAACCTCTACGCGATCGACCTCGCGACGGGGGAGGTGCGCTGGCGGTTCGACGCCGGTGCCCCGAGCGCGGGGCCGATCGGTCCGGCGGTGGCAGACGGGCGCGTGTTTGTCGTGGACGGCGGACAGCACATCCGCGCGGTGGACGCGACCACCGGGCGGGAACTCTGGAGCGCCGATCTCGACTCGGGCGGCTTCCAGCCGTTCGTCGCGGGCAACACCGTCTACGTGGGCACCGGCAACTACGCCCACGTCGGCGGCAACAGCGGACGGCTGCACGCGTTGGACGTCGCCACCGGCCAGACGCGCTGGGTGTTCCAGGGCGTCGAGGTGGGCTTCTGGGGCAACGAGCGCGTCAACAGCGGCGGCGGGATCTGGTACCCCGCCGCCGCTGACCTCGACCGTGGCCTCGTGTACATCGGCGTGGGGAGCCCAGGCCCGTACCCCGGCACCGTGGACCATCCCAACGCCGCGAGCCGCCCCGGCACGAACCTCTACACCTGCTCGATCGTCGCGCTGGACGTGGAGGACGGCACCATCCGCTGGTACCGCCAGGTCGTGGAGCGCGACCTCTTCGACCGCGACTTCCAGCTCTCGCCGGTCCTCACGCAGCTCGAGGTAGACGGCCGGCTGGAGGACGTCGTCATTGGCGCCGGGAAGGTGGGGCGCGTGCTCGCCTTCGACCGCGACGACGGGACGATCCTGTGGGACACGCCCGTGGGGCGGCACGAGAACGACCACCTGACCGAGTTGCCCCCGGGCGAGGCGGTCACCGTCTACCCCGGCATCTTCGGCGGCGTGGAGACGCCGATCAGCGTGATGGGCGGCCGCGTCTTTGCGCCGATCGTGAACATGAGCACCACGCACACGGCGGACGGGCACGGGGCGCTGGATGGGTCATCCGCGCTGCTCAACGCCAGCGGCACCACGGACTTCACCGGCGGCACGGGCGCGATCGCCGCGCTCGACCTCGCGACGGGGCGGGTGCTCTGGGAGCGCGCGCTCCCCGCGCCGAACTTCGGCGGCGCGACGGCCGTGGGCGACCTCGTCTTCACCGCGGACTACGGCGGCACGATCCGCGCGCTGCGCCAGGACACCGGCGACGAGGTGTGGACATACGACGGCGGCGGCGGGATCAACGCGTGGCCGGCGGTGGACGGCGAGACGATCCTCTGGCCCGTGGGCCTCGGCCCCACGCCGCGGCTCATCGCGTTCCGGCTGCCGGCGGCGCCACCCCCAGCGGGAGGCTAGGAGCCGATCGCGACGGGCTCTGCGAACACCTCGTCCGCGACCGGGGCGTCCTCGGCGCGGCCCGCGATGATCACGCCGGTCGCGACGTTGAGGTACACGTTCGCGACGGTGATGCCCGGGTCGATGATCGGGAACGTCGCGAGGATGAGGATCGAGATCGCGCTGAACGGCAGGCCCAGCGGCTCCGCGACCAGCCCGAGCATCCCGATCCCCACGAGCCCCGGCATGCCCACCGTCGCCATGGAGGCGAGCACGGCGGCCAACGCGATCACCACGTAGTCGATCGGGCCCAGCGGCAGGAAGTAGACCTGTGCGATGAACACCAGCGTCACCGCGAACGTGAGCACCATGCTGTACTTGCACAGCAGCACCGCCAGCGGGATGACCAGGTGCACGCCGTCCTGGTTCAGCCGGAAGTCCTCGCCCATCACTCGGAGCACGGAGGGCATCGCGCTGATGCTGCTGCGCGTCGTGAACGCGACGATCAGCGGCTCTTTCAGCGCCACCAGCTGCCGCACCGGTGAGATCCCCAACTTCACCTGCACCACGGCCATGCTGCCGAGGATGATCACCAGCCCGCCGATGTAGAGCAGGGCGATCAGCTTCGTCATGGCCGCGACCACGTCCATGCTGAGCTGCGCCGTCTGGCTGGCGAGGATCACCAGCAGCGCGAAGGGGAGCGTGAGCAGCGCGGCGGAGATCGCCCGTTCGAAGATCTTCGAGATCAGCTCCAGCAGGTGCACCAGGTCATCGCTCGCACGCATCCGCGTCATGCCGAGGAAGATGCCGACGGTGAGCGAGAAGAACACGATCTGCAGCGTGTTGGCTTCGCTCAGCGCCTCGAACGGGTTGCTCGGGATCGTGCCGAGCAGCACGTCTTGCAGCGAGCGCGTCACTGCGCCATCGGTCGGCGAGACGATCGAGTCGACGAGGAGCTTGCCGAAGGTGGAGCGCGCGTCGCCGGACAGGTTCGCGCCGGGCCGGCCGATCGCACCGATGATCACGCCGAGTACGCTCACCGCCACCAGCGCCAGCGCGAACACGCCGACCGTGCGCGTCAGGAACGTCCCGGCGTAGCCCGCGTACAGCACCTTCGCCAGGCTCGCCATGAGCGAGGCGGCGATGATCGGCAGCACGCACATCCGCAGGAAGTTCAGGTACAGGTCGCCCAGCTTCCCCACCAGCGGGTGCAGCGCGATCTCCGGCATGAACACGCCGAGGAGGATCCCCCCCAGCGCCCCGCCGAAGATCGCCGGCGTGCTGCGCAGCACCTTCGTGGCGGCCATCAGCGGGCCTCCGGGCGCGGGTACTTCTGCAGCAGGTCGTTCACGGAGAGCTTCACGCGCTTCAACTCGAGGTACGTGTCCAGCCAGTACTGCAGCTGCGCGTCGCTGACGGCGATGCCGATCGGGTCCGTGTGGCCGGGAAGCATGTGCACCTTCAGGTTGATGAGCCGATCCGGCTTCTCGAAGATGTACTGCTTGATCTCGTTTTCGTCGTACAGCACGCCGATGACGTCGCCGCCGAGGACGGCCGCGAACATGGCGTTCTTGTCCGGGAACTCCGTGAACTGCGCCTCCGGGAACAGCGTGTGCCCGAACCCCACGTACGAGGTGCCCTTCACCGCGCCCAGGTGATGGTCCGGGTGGTCCAACTGCGTCACGATGTCCTTCTCGTTGCCGCTGAGCGCGGTCAGCCGCACGCGGTTGAGCATCAGCCCCTGCGCCAGTTCCACGTACGGCCGCGTGAACCGCACCTGCCGCGCCCGAGGCAGCGTGACGCTCAACTTCGAGATCGCGATGTCGGCCTGGCCCTTCGCGACCAGGTCCACCACGCCGTCGAACGTCGCGGACGTGCGGTTGAACTTCGCCTCCACGCCCAGCTCGTGCGCGATGTCACGGGCGAGGTCGATGTCGCTGCCGACCAGCTCACCCTTCGCGTTCGTGTAGAAGAACGGGTAGCGGTCCAGGTTCACGACCGCGACCACCAGTTCGCCCGCGGCGGTGATGCGGCTCATCCGGTCGCCCTCGATCGCCGCGCCTCCGCCGGCCACCGCGGCAGACACGGCCGGCGGCTCCGGCTGCGGACGGATCGAGGCCGCCGCGGGCGCGGGCTCGCGCGCAGCCACGGAGACGGTGCGTTCGGCACTCGCGGCGAAGGTCGAGATGGAGGCGAGGACGAGGGCGATCAGCAGGGCGCCCGCCACGGTCAGCCGCGACATCGAGGTCCCTTCACGGCTGGACGCAAGGTGCGCTGCACTGCCCGCGTCGTCTCCGGTCGCGCGGCGGCCCGCACTCGGCGGGCCGCATCGGACACGTCGGGGACTGTGTCACGAACCGCCGATCCTCGCAAGGCGGTGCGTGCCGGAACGGTACGGCGAAGCGTTACTCGCGCGCTGGTGCGGGCTCGTCCGGCGCGCGCAGGTCCATCACCTGCGGCGGGTGCGGGCCGGTGCGGCGGCGGCGCTCCACCTGGTCCCACGCGTACCGCGCCGCGCCGATGATCCCCGCGTCGTTGCGCAGCGCGGCGGCGACCACCGGCGTCCTCGCCGTGAGCTTCGGCAGGAAGCGGTCGCCGTGCGCGCTCACGCCCCCGCCGATGACGATGAGGTCGGGCGACACCGTGAGCTCCAGCTTGTGGATGAACCGGTCCAGGTCCTTCGCCCAGCGATCCCAGCTCAGATCCTGCTCCTTGCGAGCGCGGTTGGAGACTCGTGCGCCCGCCGGACGCCCGCGCACCGACAGCAGTCCGAGCTCCACGTTGGGCACGAGTTGATGGTCGATGACCAGCGTCGTCCCCACGCCGGTCCCCAGCGTGACGATCAGCAGCGTGCCGTCCACGTCGCGCCCGGCACCGAAGCGCGCCTCCGCGATCGCGGCCGCGTCGCTGTCGTTCACGGCCCACACCGGCGCGCAGAGCAGCTGCCCGAAGATGCGCCCCAGGTCGCCCTCCACCCAGCCCTTGTGCAGGTTCACCGCGGACAGAGCGATGCCGCGACGGACGGTCGCCGGGAAGCCCAGCCCCACCAGCTCGTACCGCCCGGTGAAGGACGTCTGCACCAGTGTCTGCACCGCCTCGCCCAGCGCCGCGACGGTCGCCGGGCGGGGCGTCTCGGCCTCCACGCGCTCCGAGACGAGGATGCCGCTCCGCACGTCGACGAGCGCCGCCTTCACCGTCGTCCCGCCGATGTCCACGCCCAGCACCACGTCACCCGGCGTGACCTCGTCCGTCACGCCGGAGGCTCGTTCCTGCACGCTGTCCTCCTCTGGTCGCGGGGGGTCGGGCATGGTGTATGCGATCGCCCGCCGCACGGGGGATCGAGGCCGTCGCGAACCCGAGCCGCCTAATCGCAAGACCGCCGCACCCGGAGGTGCGGCGGTCTGGAGGGTGCTCGCAGGAAGTGCGATCGAGGGCTACGGGAGCGCGCAGGCCGCCCCCGGCACGCCGGCGATGTCCGCCGCGCCGCCCTCCATGAGCACGCGCGGGCGTGCGCCGTGCGCCTGCAG
>JBFWQJ010000111.1:0-9432 GCA_050249515.1 Dehalococcoidia bacterium
GACCTACGACATCGAGGTCTGGGCGCCCGGCGCGAACGAGTGGCTGGAGGTCTCCAGCGTCTCGAACTTCCTCGACTTCCAGTCGCGCCGCGCGAACCTGCGCTACCGCGACGCGGAGGGCCGCGTCCGCCACCTGCACACGCTCAACGGCTCCGGCGTCGCGCTCCCCCGCACCTTCGCCGCGATCCTCGAGACGCACCAGCAGCCGGACGGCTCGGTCGTGCTGCCGGAGGCGGTGCGCCCGTACCTCGGCGGGTTGGGGCGGATCGCGCGGGGGTAGGGGCTGCGAACTCGGACCGCGAGCGTGAGTGCGTGTGGCCTGTACTAGAATCGCGGCCATGCGCAATCTCGTGGTGCTGATCGTCCTCTGCTCCTTGTTCGCGATCGCTTGTGATCGCATCTCCACGAGGAAGGTTGACCCGACCGCGACTGCGCCTGAGAGCGCGCCCGCAACGTCGGACGCGGCCAGCGCGGGCGCCCCCACGGCCCCGCTCTCGCCGTCGGCGACTCCGACGCAGACTCAGTCGCCGCCGCCCTGGCCGACGCCGGGCCCTCGTCGTGAACCGACGATGCCGGAGTACGTGCCTACGCCCACAACGGTGACCCCGCTCACACTCAGACCGTTGGGCGGGACACCCGGCAGCTCATTGGTGTGGGATCGCGGTCGCCGTCCTCGGCTGGCGATCTTCCAGCGAACGCCCTCTCGGTTCGTGCGGTTCGCCTCGGGGAGCAGTCCCCTCGTTTGGGAGTGGATTTCGGACAAGCTCGTCCTCGCCGACGCATCTGACCGAATCGTCGTGCATGAACCTACTTCGAAGGACGAGGAGACGATCGCCGCGGGCGACAACTCCACTCGCCTGGTGAACCACTACCGATACGGCAACGCCGCCCGTCCGCCATCCGGTCGTCTCGAGGTGGTCCGGGGGGAAACAAGGTCGGTGGTGTGGTCAGGCGAAGCCGGCGTCAATGCGGAACTGAGCCCGGACGGATCGCGCGTTGCGTACTTCCAGCCTGGGACGGTTGACGGGCGGCAGCTGGTACTGCTCGACGTGCGAAGCGGCGACACCCGCCGGATCGATCTCGGCAAGAGCCGAGGAGGCGGTGGGGATTCCTTCCAGATCTGGTACGACTACGCTCCGATCTGGTCCCCCTCTGGTCGCTTCGTCCGCTTCGCGTTCGCTGCGTTGGATGGACGCGATGTCGTCATCGTGGACGCGGAGTCCGGTTCGGTCCGGCGGTTTCGCGCGTGCGATGGAGCGATTCACGTCCCGCAGTGGGCCCCCGACAGAGATCACATCGTGATCGAACGCTGCGTGGATCGTGTGGCCAGTTACGCCGTTCTGGACGCTTCCACAGGCGAACTGATTCCGGTTCCGAGCGGCGCCTCACAGTTCGCCGGTCGAGCCGGTCTCCTGATCGGTCGCACCGGTGGTGTCGAGCTTGTGGACGAAGCAGGGCGCTCCGTCCAGAAGTGGAATGCCGGCTCGATCGAAGACTGGGGCGTCCCGTCAGGACTACGGGCCGTGCGACGCGACGATGGCCCGGTCTTCGCCTCGACTAGCCGGGGCGACGACTGTCCAGGTACGGTCGTCTCACTGCCGAAGGACGGTTCCGCGACGCGGTGCGTAGTGCCGCGCGAGGGGGGCCAGTCGGTCGCCGTAGGTTGGTCACCGGACGGACGCCTCCTCACGATCGTCGAGGAACTTCGGTCGGACAGCGACCGATCGCCCATCCGCTCGTCCGTGACCGTGCGGGTGATCGACACCCTGACCACGACGGAGACGATCGTGATCCACTTCCAGGCCGAGACACACTGGTCGCTCTACTACGTACCGATCTGGGCGGCCGACGGATCCCGGCTCGTCGTCTACTCCTTCGAGACAGTTATCTAGCTGACGCCCTTCGTCGGAGCCTCCCCCGAACACCACAAGCAGAAGGGCCGCCCTCACGGGCGGCCCTTCTTGCTGCAATCGTGCGGCCCGAGGGCTACGCGATGCCCTTCTCCTTCAGCACGCGCTGCATCGTGCTGCCGATGTCGCCGGGGTTCTCCACCACCGTGGCGCCGGCGGCGCGGAGCGCGGCCTGCTTCGCGGAGGCGGTGCCCGCCGCACCCGAGATGATCGCGCCGGCGTGGCCCATGCGGCGGCCCGGAGGCGCCGTGGCCCCGCCGATGAACACGACCACCGGCTTCGTCATCGTCTTGATGTACTCCGCGGCCTCCTGCTCGGCGGTGCCGCCGATCTCGCCGATGAGCACGATCGCCTTCGTGTCCGGGTCCGCCTCGAACAGCGCGAGCGCCTCGCGCTGCGTCGTGCCGATGATCGGGTCACCGCCGACGCCGAGGCTGCCCGACTGGCCGATGCCGAGGCGGGAGAGCTGGTCGACCGCCTCGTACACCAGCGTGCCGGAGCGGGAGATCACGCCCACGTTGCCCTCGAGGTACACGTCCACCGGCATGATGCCGGCGCGCGAGCGCTCCTTCACGGAGATGACGCCCGGGCAGTTCGGGCCGATCAGGCGCGAGCTGGAGTTCCGGAGGACGCGCTTCACCTTCACCATGTCGAGGGTCGGGATGCCCTCCGTGATGCAGATGATCAGCGGCACGCCGGCGCGCTCCGCCTCCAGGATCGCGTCCGCGGCGAAGGGCGCCGGGACGAAGATCAGCGAGACGTTCGCCTGGTGCTTCTGGACCGCCTCTTCGACGGTGTTGTAGATCGGCACGCCCTCGATCGTCTGTCCACCGCGGCCCGGCGTGACGCCGGCCACGACCTGCGTGCCGTACGCGATGCTCGTCTTGGCCTCGCGCTGGCCCGCGCCGCCGAAGCCCTGGATGACGACGCGGCTGTCCTTGTTCATCAACACGGCCATCGTGTCGTCTCCCTTACTTCGCCGCCGCGACGGCCTTGCGGGCGCCGTCGGCGAATCCGTCGGCGCGGATCAGCTCCACGTCCGTCGCGTCGTCGAGGATCTTGTTGCCGATGTCGACGTTCGTGCCCGACAGGCGCACCACGGTCGGCTGCGCGATCATCCCCTGCCGCTTGGCCAGGATGACGCCCTCCGCGATCACATCGGTCCGGGCGAGGCCGCCGAAGATGTTGACCAGGACGGCCTTCACGTTCGGGTCGGAGCCGATGAGCCGCAGCGCGGCCGCGATCGCCTCCGGGTTGTTCGCGGTGCCGATGTCGAGGAAGTTCGCCGGCTCGCCGCCCGCGAACTTGATCGCGTCCATCGTCGCCATCGCCAGGCCGGCGCCGTTGACCATGCAGCCGATGTTGCCGTCCAGCGCCACGTAGTTGGAGATGCCGTGGTCGTGGGCGTCCAGCTCGCGGTCGTCCTCCTGCGAGCGGTCGCGCTGCTCCACGAGGGCCTTCTGGCGGAAGTCGGCGTTGTCGTCCGTGGAGAACTTGGCGTCGGCGGCCAGCAGGCGGCCGTCCTTCGTCACCACGACCGGGTTGATCTCCGCGATCGCCCCGTCGGACGCCTCGAACGCCTTCACCAGCGCACCGATGAGGTTGGTGGCGGGCCCGAGGAGCTCGCCGCCGAGCCCGATCTTGAAGGCGAGGTCACGCCCCTGGAAGGGCTGGAAGCCGCACGCCGGGTCGACGTGCTGCTTGTGGATCGCGTCCGGCGAGGAGGCCGCGACCTCCTCGATGTCCATGCCGCCCTGCGCGGAGGCGATGATCACCGGCATGCCGGGCGTGTTGTCGATGGCGACGGAGAGGTAGATCTCCTTGTCGATGTCGACGAGTTCCTCGACGAGCACGGCGGAGACGGGGAGGCCGGCGGGGCCGGTCTGGTGGGTCACCAGCTGCATGCCCAGGATCGCCTGTGCGGCGGCCTTCGCCTCCTCGGGCGACTTCGCCACCTTCACGCCGCCCGCCTTGCCGCGGGCTCCGGTGTGGGCCTGCGCCTTGATGACGCTACTTCCACCCAGCTCTCGCGTAATGGCCTCGGCCTCCTCCGGGGTACGCGCCACGCGCCCCTTCGGCACCGGCACGCCAAAGCGAGCCAGCAGCTCCTTCGCCTGGTACTCGTGCAGCTTCATGACGCCTCGAATCCCGCCTCGCTAGAGGCCGCGGTGATACGGCCGAACGTTGACGTAAAGAGGGCCGCCGACGGCGGCCCGCTCGCGATACTACCACTCCCCGTGATGGGGGCTAGGCGGGATCGGTGCCTGCCCCGGCGCCTGTCTCGGACGCGGCCCCGGACTTCAGCGTCGGGACGATAGGCATCACGAGCGAGCGAAGGCGCTCCAGCGTCTCGCGAAGCCACTGGTACATGACTTCGCGGTCAGCATCAATCTGCCACGCGCGCTGGACGAAGATCTTCCGTTCCTTCGCGGCGACCTCGTACCAGTGCAGGCCATCAGGCGGGAACGCGGCATCGAGCGTGGCGCGATGAACAAGAATCTGGTCGTAGTAGGCCATGGCGGTGGAACCGGTCACTACCAATTCCACCCGTGTGAGGAGCTGGTCGGACACAAACGCTTGCTGGTCGAGATCGATGTTCGTATAGACGGCATTCAGTTGGACGCCGCCCCGGCCGACCGTGTTGACCACCCAGGTCTCCGGTCGGGCCGCGCTGACCTTGAACGGCTGGCCGTGCTGCTGCAGGTGGTCGTGGAACCCCTGCCAGAATGTGAGCCGGTCCATCCGTATCGGGGAGAGCTCCGCCGAGTCGAGCCGCGCTGCCTTCGTCACGATGTTCGGCTGCACGACCACGTTGAACCGAGGAGCCGCAGGCGACTCGCCGATCCGCCACAGCTGGATCTCGATGCCCCAGAACGAATTCGTCTCGGATGTCGAGGCATTCAGCCAGTCGAGCGCGGCCCGATGCTCATCGGTGAATCGCTCTGCAATCCAGATCACCATCCGGACATCCTGCAGGCCGCCCGCGTAGGTAAGCGTCTTTCCGAGATGGTCGTGATCAGTACGGCCGAACTGATTCTCGATGACCACCCTTGAACCATCACCGGTCACGCAGACGATGTCGGCTGAGAATGGGCCGACCGCCTGCTCGACCGACTCGACCTCAAGGCCCACGCCGATGGTCGAGGCCAGTTCGCCCATGTGCTCGGCGAGCCAGGGGGTGAAGTCACGATCCTCATAGGGCCAGTACAGCCCTCATAGGGCCAGTACAGCCGGATGTTCTCGACTCGCGTCAGAGTGCCCAGCACCGCTTGGTTGACCACCGCAAGCCTCCTCGCGGTGCCCACTCTACGCCCGTGCGACGGCGCTCTCCACGAAGGCGGCGACGCGCTCCGCGATGCCGGCGATGCCCCCCGTCTGCGCGAGGGTGCGCGAGAGCGGCGGGACGCCCCATTCGTCGGCGGCGGGGTCCGTCGAGGGCTGCTCGACGCCGTCGGTGAGGCCGGAGGCGCGGGCGAAGAGGCGCGCACGGATGACGTACGCGGCCAGGCTCTTCGGGTCGGGCAGCGCGTACGGGTCGAGGTTATGTCGCGCAACCGCGTCCGCGAGGTTCGGCGGGAAGTTCCAGTGCAGCGCGAGCGCGCCGCCCAGTTCCGCATCCGTGTAGCCGAGGACCTGCCGCTCCGCCTGCGCGATCGTCCAGCCGCGCGTCCGCGCGACCTCGATGCACTTCCGCAGGTCGTCCGGGCGGTGCTGGTCCATGGCGAGCCGGCCGATGTTGTGGAGGACGCCGGCGGTGAACGCCTCGTCCGTGTGCTCGCGCGTGGCGCGGGACAGCACCTCCGCGAGCATGCCGACGCTCACGGAGAACCGCCAGGCCTCCTGCGGGTCCATCACCGTGCCGCCCGGGAGCGCCTCGATCACGCACGAGGCGAGGGTGGCGGAGCGCACGGCACGGAACCCCAGCAGCACCACGGCGTCGCGGACGGTGGTGATGCGGCGCGGGAAGCCGTAGTACGCCGAGTTGGAGAGCCGCAGGATCTTCGCGGTCAGCGCCTGGTCGGCGGAGACCGTCTGCGCGAGCTCGTGCGCGGAGAAGCGGTCGCCCTCGGCGAGTTCCAGGACGCGCAGCGCCACGACCGGGAGCGGGCGAAGCTCCGCGATCTCGTTGACGAGCAGGTCGAGCTCGGGGTTCGGTTGGACCACCGGATCCGCCGTTCAGGCAGGCAATGCGCGCACACAGTTATGTGTATTGTCGGCCGCGCCCCGGGAATCCTCAGGGCGGGGGGCGAAATCCTGGCCCCCGCGGGGTGCGCGTGGCGGAGGGGGTGGGATTCGAACCCACGGTCCACTCGCGTGGACGACCGTTTTCAAGACGGTTCCGTTCGACCGCTCCGGCACCCCTCCAGACCCACAGCGTAGCGCCGGGGACGACTCGAGGCACGCCCGCCGGCCTCGAGCTCGCGCGTGCGGGCACCACGGGACGAATGGACGGCAACAGGTGGCGCGGCTAGGATCGCGGCGAGCCCGGGTGACGCCGCGGGCGCCGTAGGGTCTACGGGAAGGGTCGCTCCGTGCCGTTCGTCATCACCGATCCCTGCATCGACACGAAGGACCAGGCCTGCGTCTCCGTCTGCCCGGTGGACTGCATCCACTTCGAAGACGCCGACCGCATGCTCTACATCAACCCGTCCGAGTGCATCGACTGCGGCGCGTGCCAGCCGGCCTGCCCCGTGAGCGCGATCTTCCCGGACAGCGCCGTCCCCGGCGACAAGGCGAAGTTCGTCCAGATCAACGAACTCTGGTACGCCGACAAGGCCGCCGCCCGCGCGATGGTCGGAGGTGGCGCCGCGCCCGCCGCGGCGACCGCGGGGGACTCGCCCGCGGCAGCCGCGCCGAAGGCCGAGGCCGCGCCCGCCGCGAAGGCGGAGAAGGCCGACGAGCCGCCGCCCGTGACGCAGGTGCCCGCCACGAAGGGCGTCCACGAGCCGGCGATCTCCACGTACCGCCAGCCCTCGCCCGCCAGCATCATCGCGCTCACGCTCTTCGCGGCGCTGTACGCGGTCGGCTTCATCTTCCCAGGCCCGGCCATCGTCACCATCGGCGGCCTGACCATCGGTGTGGTGACGGTTGCCGCGCTGGTCGTGTCGCTCGTCTTCCTGCTCGGCTTCCTCGTGAACCAGGCGCGCGACCTCTCCCGCTTCGCCGCGCGCCAGCGCCGCGAGGAGGCGACGTGGCGCGGGCTGCGCCTGGAGTGGCGCCGCAACGAGGAGTCGCGCCGCTACAACCTGGCCGAGATCGTGAACGAGATCGCGCGCGAGCGGTTCGCGTTCCCGAACGACGAGAACCCCGACCTCCGCACGTACGTGAACCTGCCGGAGCCGACGATGGCGATCGAGCCGCGCGGCACCGGTGACAAGGTGTTCCCGGACATCGTGGCCGTCGCGTACCCGGGCAATTACCCGGTCGCCGTGGCGCAGGTGGAGTCGAAGGAGACGGTCTCCCTCGACCAGGCGAAGTACGTGTGGTCCCGCCTGCAGACGAAGAACACGGACCTGTACCTCTACGTCCCCGCCGGCCAGCTGGCGGAGGCGAAGGACTACGCGAAGGTCGCCGGCATCAAGGGCGCGAAGTTCCGCACCTGGCGCTGGTCTCCCAACGGCATGGTGGTGCGCGAAGTCTAGCCCGCGCCGTCCGAGCCCTGAACACCGCGACGCCCCGAGTGACCCTCGGGGCGTCGTCGTGCCGGGAGCCCGCGCGGAGGGGCCGGGCTAGGGGATCGCTGCGATCGCACCGGACTTCAGGACGTTCTTCAGCGCCTCGCGCTTGCTGAGCGGGCTCAGACGCGCCGCGTGCGCGCGGACGTAGCGCGTCACCTCGTCCGGGTCGGTCCACGCATGCTGGCGGAGCGCCCAGCCGATCGCCTTGCGGATGAAGAAGTCGCGGTCGTCCACGTTCGCCTCGATGCACGCGTAGAGCAGGTCGAGGTCGGTGTCGGCGCGGAACTTCAGCTGACAGATGATCGAGACACGACGCTTCCACAGCACCTCGTCGGTGCTCCAGCGCCGCATCTCCGCCGTCATCCACGCGCGGTCGCCGCGCAGCACCTCACCGACGAGGGGCGCGGTCGCATCGACCAGGTCCCACCACGCGCCGGTGACGACGAACTCCTCCAGCATCGGCAGCGCCGCCCGCGTCAGGTGCTTCGCGTACGTGCGCCGCGCGGCGAGGTCCAGCGCGGCGTAGCGCTCCTCGCGACGCGTCGCCTCGCGCCAGAGGGCCAGCGCGGTGTCGCGCCAGTCCGCGAACCCCTCGAGGCGGTGCGCGGCGAAGGCGGCGGTGCAGATGCGCCGCTGCTCCGGGCTGGGCACGCCGTAGAACGGCATCGCGGACTTCATGTACGCCTGCATCGGCGCAGCGCGCTCCTCGTCCGCGGCAGCGGCGAGGCCCGCCCGCACCGCCTCGACCAGCGCGCGATCGGCGGTCATGCGTCCAGCCGCTCCCGCACGAGCATCGCGAGCTGGGGGCAGTGGCAGGGGGCGCCGTCCGGCTCCGCGCAGAGCAGCGCGACGCCGGTGTTGAGCGCCATGCGGCCCGCCCAGTCGAGGAGACTCGGCCGGCCGAGCACCTGCGCGCGGTAGGCCTCGGAGAACGCGTCGGGAGCAAGCGTCCCCGCCGCGAGCGCGGCCGCAAGGTCGGCCGTGGGCGCGAGGTTCGGCTCCCACTGGTCCACGGCGCCCTTCGCGATGCCGCGGGGCCAGTGCCGCGTGACGAGGAGGCGCGGGAACGGGTCGTCCGGCGGTGCGAACACGGAGCCGGTGACGATCTGCGGTGTCGCGAACGGCAGCGCCGTCACGCCGCGCCCTCCGCGGTGCGGGCGAGCGCGCCTGGGAGGCCGAGGTCCGCCGCGCCGAACAGCGAGGCGAGTGCGTTCAACTCACCGGCGCGCGCGAAGAGCAACCCGGCGCTCCGCACGACCTCCGCGCCGACCGTGCTCGCCTCACCGAACCCGCGCGCGAGGTCGTCCGCGCCGAGCGACTCGAGCACCGGTGCACCCCCCTCGAGCGCGGCGAGGTAGGCGGCGCGGGCCTCGTCGTAGGAGGGCACCCCCTGTCCCGGGGCCCGCGTGCTGATGGCGGCACCGGCCCAGATGCGCGGCTCCGTGCTCCAGTGGTCGGACTCGTGGTTCGCCACCTCGGCGATCGTCAGCGCGCCGGGGTGCACGCGACCGACGGCGCCGAAGGCGGCGGGCTGCGGCAGCGCGTCCACGACGCGGGCGAACTCGTGCTGGGCGTCGAGGAGCAGTCGGACGGCGAGCGGCGGCAGGTCGGTGTCCGTGTCCGCCTCGGCGGCGGGGTCGATGCCCTCCCACATCGTGCGAGGCATCGTGCCGGGCAGGTCGAGCTCCGGCGCCGTCACGAGCGCGCCGATGACCGCCAGCTCGCCGGCGTGCGCCAGCAGGTGCGCGGGCGCGCGGGCGGCGAGGTAGCCGGCGGTCACGGTGCCGCGCGGCGTCGCCACCGCGCGACGGAGCGCGGCGGCATCCAGCGCCTCGGCCACCTCG
>JBFWQJ010000112.1:0-9397 GCA_050249515.1 Dehalococcoidia bacterium
CCACTCCAGCGCGGAGGGGTTCTCCTGCGCGCGGAGCGAGGCGGCGGCGCGGGCCTTCTCGATCTTCTGCGCCTGCTTGATGACCTTGTCCTCGGCCTTCGCGTGCTCGATGTCACGCTCGATCTTCTTCTTGTTCGGCTTGCGCGGGATGCCGGCGTAGCCCTTGATGCGCCCTTCCTCCTGCAGCTGGGCGAGGTGGCTGCGCACGTTGCCGTCCGCACCTCGATGCAGCCGCGGGTTCAGGTCGGGGTACACCTGCAGCATGATCTCCCAGGAGGTGAGCTGCTTGCCGCCCTCCAGCACCTTCAGGATCTGCTGCTCCCGCTGCCCGCGGTGGTCCACGTACATCTGCAGGCGCTCGCGCGGGTCGTTCACGATCGCGCCGTGGCCGGGGCAGATCACCTTCAGGTTCGGCAGGTCCAGCAACCGTTGCAGGCTGCGCCGGTACGGGCCGAGGTCGCGCACGGTGGTGGTGGAGGAGCCGAGGAGCGTGTCACCCGTGAACAGCACGCCCTCCTCCTCGAGGTAGAACGACATCGAGTCGACGCTGTGGCCGGGGGTGTGGAGCACCTGCAGCCGCACGCCGCCGCCGAGGTCGATGACGTCGCCGTCCTTGAACTCCGGCGCGCCCTTCGGGATGCGGCCCTTCAGCAGCGGGGTGCCGCCCTGCGTGACCTTCACCTCCGCGCCCAGCTCCGCCTGCGCCCACTTCAGGTTGCCGGAGTGGTCCTGGTGGTGATGGGTGATCGTCGCCATGCCGATCTCGGCCTTCTCGACGGCCGCCAGGTATCCCCGCAGGAACCACTGGTAACGCTCGAACGCCTCGCCGGAGTCGATCGTGAGCGACTGCCCGCCCTTCGGGCCCACGAGGTAGATCGAGGTGTACCCCGGGTGCATCGGGTTCTCGTCGGGGACCATGGCGGCACGGACGGATGGGCTGATCTGCATGGGGACCTCGCAGCGGTCGGCAGGGCGTGACCGCTGGAGCATAACGGATGGTCGATCCCCCGGGGGGAGGGCGTTACTCTGCGTGGGCTCCGGAGAACCGAGGGGAGACCGCCACCGATGCCCGAGTCCGCCGACGAGTCGTTCCAGCCGACGCAGCAGTTCTTCGAGTCGCAGCGCCTGCGCCTGTCCTACTGGGACTGGGGCAACCCGGACGCCCCGCCGCTGGTGCTGGTGCATGGCGGCCGCGACCACTCCCGCCAGTGGGACAACGTGGCGCGCGCGTTCCGTGACCGCTTCCACGTGGTCGCGCTGGACCTGCGCGGCCACGGGGACTCGCAGTGGGCCGTCGGCTCGCAGTACGGCCTGCCGGACATCGCGCTCGACATTGTCCGCATGATCGAGGTGGTCGGCGAACCGGCGACGGTGATCTGCCACTCCTACGGCGCACAGGCGAGCACGGTGGCGGCGGCGGCGTTCCCGGAGAAGTTCGCGCGCCTCGTCGCGATCGAGGGCGTGGCCTCCGGCGTGATCCGCCGCGTGGAGATGACGCCGGAGTGGATCCGCGAGTGGGGCGACAAGGCCCGCGAGTCCGAGAATCCCCGCATGCGCGTCTACAAGACGATCGATGAGGCGGCGGAGCGGATGCTGGAGCAGAACGACGGCCTGCCGCGCGACCTGCTCCACACGATTGCCTCGTATGCCACGAAGCCCGTCGAGGGCGGCTATGTGTGGAAGTTCGACGGCTGGGTGCTCAACCGCACGTCCATGGAGATCCGGCGCGACGAGTTGCCGCGCTTCTGGGCGGAGGTGGACTGCCCGACGCTCCTCGTTTCCGGCGGCTCGTCGCACCTGCGGATCGACCCGGGCAACCCCGTCCTCAAGACCTTCCCGAACGCGCGCCTCGCGCTCATCGAGAACGCGCGCCACTGGGTGCACCACGACCAGTTCGAGGAGTTCGTGGCGAAGGTGTCCGCCTTCTTCGACGAGGTGCCGCTGAAGGCGTAGCCCTCGGACGCTCGTCGCGGCTCCGGGCTGTCGAGTGGTGAGCGGGGCTTCGCCCTCGCACTCCCCCGGGACCCCCGGGTGGCGTGACGAACAACGAGAAGGGGCGGCGCTCACGCGCCGCCCCTTCGTCTGTGCTGCGAAGCGGGTGCTACGCGCGCGCGCCCTGCGGGACGGCCGTGGTGACGAACGTGCCCTGCGAGGTGAGCGTGGCCACCTCGGCGTCGCTGAGGCCGGCCTCCCGCGCGATCTCGGCGGTGTGCTGGCCCAGCAGCGGCGGGGGCGTGCGGAGCGCGGCGACCTCGGTGTCGAAGAGCCACGGGTAGTTCAGCACGCGGATGTCGCCGGCGACGGGGTGGGTGATGGTCTGCACCGCGCCCAGCGCCTGCGTCTGCGGGTGGCTGACCACCTGCGCGGCGTCCAGCATCCGGGCGAACATGCCGCCCACCTCGTCCTCCACGACGTGCGCGACCTTCTCCCACGGCCAGTCGCGGATCGTGTTGTCGATCTCCTCGCGGAGGTCGTCGAGGTACGCGAGGATCGCCTCACGGCTGCCGAAGCGCGGGTCCTCCAGCAGGTCCTCGCGGCCGATGCCCTTGAGGAACGGCACCCAGCCGCCGTCGTAGTCACGGAAGTTGTTGATGAACACCGGGCCGTCCGCGGTCTGGTAGCCGTGGTCCGGCGCGGCGAGGAGCCCGGTGAACGCGTTGGACACGCGGTCGTTCGGGTGGCGCTCCGCGGTGAACGACCACTGGTAGACGCCGACCTCGGAGCCGAGCAGCGAGACCTCGACGTGCTGGCCCTGGCCGTGCTTCTCGCGCCAGACGAGCGCGGCGAGGATGCCCTGCACGCCGGACATGCCACCGGAGATGCTGGCCTGGTCGTAGCCGAAGCGCAGCGGCGGCTCGCCGATCACACCGAGGTGCCGGTTCGCGCCGACCGCCGCCTGCACGTCCAGCTCCGTCGCCGGCTGGTCGGCCAGCGGGCCGGTGGGGCCGTTGCCGGTGATCGAGCAGTAGATGAGGCGCGGGTTGTCCTTCGACAGCGCCGCGTAGTCGAGGCCGAGGCGGGCCATGACGCCCGGCCGGTAGCCCTCGATCACGATGTCGGCGTCCGCGACCAGCTTCTTCGCCAGCGCGACGCCCTCGGCGGTCTTCAGGTCGACCGCGGCGGCGCGCTTGTTGCGGTTCAGCTGGAGGAACAGCGCGCCTTCGCCGCCCTGGAACGGCGGGATCTGGCGCAGCCAGTCGCCCGAGGGCGGCTCGATCTTGATGACGTCCGCACCCAGGTCACCCATCTGCATGCCGCACAGCGGGCCGCTCACGCCCTGCGAGAAGTCCACGACCTTCAGGCCGGACAGCGCGAGGCCCTCCAGCGGCTTGGCGGGCACGGGGGCCGGCGGGACGAAGGCCTTCACCTCCGCCATCACCTCGTCCTGGTGCTCACCGAAGCCGGGGGCGGGGCGCTGCCAGCCGGTCTCCGTCTTGTCGAAGTGCCAGTGCGGCAGGGCGCTGACGAACTCGCCGCCCTCCATGCGCATGACATCGACCATGTGCTCCGCCTGCACCTGCGGGTTGGCGAGCAGCGAGTCGGCGAGCGTCGGCTCCTTCTGGAAGTCGCCCACCGGCACCTTCGCGGCGCGCAGGGCCTGCACCCACTCCGCGGAGGTCTTCGTGCGGAACGTCTGCTCCAGCGCCGGGACGAGGGTGGAGCGGTGCTCCACGCGGTCGGCCATCGTGCCGTACTTCGCGTCCGCGGCCAAGTCCGCGCGGCCGATGGCGGCGGCGAGCTGCTGCCACATCTTGTCGTGGAGCGCGGTCACCGTGATCCAGCCGTCCGAGGTCTGGAAGGCCTGGTCGGGGACGATGTTCGCGCGGGCGGAGCCCATGCGCGCCGGGACCACGTTGGTCGCCAGGTACTCGGCGATGCGCGTGGTGCCGCAGATCAGCGTGGACTGGAACTGTGAGGTCTGGACGCGCATGCCCTGGCCGGTGCGCTCACGGATGTAGAGCGCGATCAGCATCGCCTCCGTGTTCACCATCGCGCCGTTCCAGTCGAGCGAGGAGGTGCCGCGCGAGAACTCGGGCGGGCCGCCCTCCGGGCCCTGGAGGCTGGTGGTGCCGCCGTACGCCTGCGTCACCCACTCCACGGAAGGCTTGCCGTCCAGCGGGCCGACGGGGCCGAAGGCGCTGGACTGGAGGTAGATCAGGCGCGGGTTGATCTCGTGCAGCTTGTCCCAGCCGAGGCCGAGGCGGTTGAGGATCGCCGGCGAGCGGAAGTTCTCCAGCAGGACGTCCGCGGTCTTCGCGAGCTCCAGCGCGGTCGCGTTGTCCTCCGGGTTCTTGAGGTCGAGGATGATGCCGCGCTTGCTGACGTTGTTGCCGTTGAAGGTGTGCCCGGCCCAGTCCACGCCGCCCTTGCCGCGGCGGACCATGTCACCGGAGGGCGACTCGATCTTGATGACGTCGGCCCCGAGCCAGCCGAGGTACTCGGCCGAGATCGGCCCCACGGCCGCCATGCCGAAGTCCAGCACGCGAATCCCAGAAAGCGGTCCGTTCATCCGTCGTCCTCCTCCACCGGTGTCCGGCCATTATGCTCCGGGGCGCGTCCGGACGGAACGGGCGGCTTCTTTCCGTTCACGAAAGGAGTAAAGTACCCATCGAGGAGCGACTGCCCGCCGGCACCCGCCGCGGAGCGCTCACTGGACCCGGCGCAGCTGGACGCCGGTAGCGGAGGATCCCTGTGACCGAGTCTTCGAACGAGCTTGGGTCTGTGAACGGCCTTGGCATCGACCTGCCCCCCGGTCTGCGACTGATCTCGTTCGACATCGACGGCACCCTGGAGGTCGGCGACCCCCCGGGGGAGATCCCGCTGGCGGCCGTGCACCGCGCGCACGAGCTGGGCTTCGTCGTCGGGAGCTGCTCCGACCGCACCGTCTCCACGCAGAAGATGATGTGGGAGCAGCACGGCGTGCCGATGCAGTTCACCGTCCTGAAGCAGCAGCTCCCGCTGGTGAAGGAGCAGTTCCAGGCCGAGTACTACGTCCACATCGGGGACACGGACGTGGACGCCTGGATGGCGAAGGACGCGGGGTTCGACTTCCTCCACGTGCTGGAGGATCGCCTGTGGGCGTTCCTGAAGGGCCACGACCTGCACCACCGCCCGTAGGCGCGGCGCCCCGAGGGCGCACGGCTGATCGACAACGACAGGGGCCGCGCATCGCGCGGCCCCTGCTGCGTGTCGGGCACGTCGTCCGATCGCGCGGGGTGCTAGCCCCGGCTGTACTCCCCGACGAGACGGTTCATGCCGAGGAGGCTCGGCTCGGCCTTCGAGAGGAAGCCGCTGAGCGTCAGGCCGGCCTCGAGGTTCGGCTCACTGCTGAGCGCGAGCACCCAGAAGAAGTAGCGATGCGTGCCGTGGCCCGGCGGGGGCATGGGGCCCATGTAGCCCGGCTGACCGGTGCCCTTCAGGCCCTGCGTGAACCGCTGGTCGCCTTCGTCGAGGCTCGTGACGTCCGCCGGGATGTTGTAGAGCACCCAGTGCGTGAAGCCGTAGTCGCCGTCCGGGGTGACCAGCGGCGCGTCCGGGTCGTGGCAGATCACGGCGAACGACCGCGTCCCATCGGGCGCGTCCGTCCACGCGAGGGCGGGCGAGACGTCCGCGTCCTCGCCCGTGTGCTTCTTCGGGATGCGCCCGCCCTCGGCGAACGCCGTGCTGGTGAGCTTCATGCTGGAGGGGGCGAATGCCATATGGCCTCACTTTCGCTAGGGTTGCGGTGCGCCCCGATGATTCCGGGGCGCGCGAGGGCTGTCAACGCGCAGCCCGCCACGCGCAGCAGAGAGCACAGGAGCCGTGACCATGACCAGCGCGCCGATCCTCGAGGGGTTGAAGGTCGTCGAGCTCTCCGCGTTCGTCGCCGCGCCGCTCGGCGGGGCCACGCTCGCGTCCCTCGGCGCGGAGGTGATCCGCATCGACCCGCCCGGCGGGGGTATCGACGCGAAGCGCTGGCCGCTCAAGGACGGGGAGAGCATCTACTGGTCCGGGCTCAACGCCGGGAAGCGGTCGCTGTGCATCGACACGCGCTCCCCGGCCGGGCAGGAACTGGCCACCTCGCTCATCGCGGAGGCCGGCATCGTCCTGACGAACCTGCGCGTGCACGGCTGGAACGAGTACGAGCGGCTGCGGGAGCGGCGGCCGGACCTGATCATGGCGGTGCTCACCGGCAACCCGGACGGCTCCACGGCGGTCGACTACACCGTCAACGCGGCCGTCGGGTTCCCCTTCGTCACCGGTCCCGCCGACCTCGAGGGGCCCGTGAACCACGTCCTCCCGGCGTGGGACGCGCTGGCGGGCTACATGCTGGCCGCCGGGCTGATCGCCGCCGAGTTGCGCCGCGTCCGCACGGGTGAGGGGCAGTACATCACGCTCAGCCTCGCCGACATCGCGCTCTCGATCGCCGGGAACCTCGGCTACATCGGGGAGGCGACGCTGCTGCCGGACCAGCCGAGGCAGCGCGTGGGCAACGACCTCTTCGGGAGCTACTCCCGCGACTTCCGCACCAGCGACGGCCACTACGTCATCGCCGTCGCCCTCACCACCCGCCAGTGGGCGAGCCTCATCGAGGCGACCGGCATCGCGGAGGGCGTCCGCGCACTGGAGGCGGAGCGCGGCGTCGACCTGCGCGACGAGGGCGTGCGCTACGCCCTGCGCCGCGAGATCGGCGCGCTGGTGGAGCCGTGGGTCGCCGCGCACACGCTGGCCGAGGTGCGCGAGGCCTTCGACCGGCACGAGGTGCTGTGGGGCCCGTACCAGACCTTCGTCGAGCTTGTGGCCAACGACCCCCGCTGCTCCCCGGCGAACCCGATGTTCGCGGAGGTGGACCAGCCGGGGCTCGGGCGCTTCCTGCGCCCGGCGGCCCCGCTCGCGTTCAGCGGCGCGCCGCGCGTCCCCCCGCGCACCTCGCCACGGATGGGCGGCGATACGCGGGACGTCCTGCGCGGGTGGCTCGGACTGTCCGAGGACGAGATCGCGCGCCTGGCCGCGGAGCGGGTGATCTAGCCGCCGACCTCGTCAGTCGTCCGGGTCGGCGACCGATCTGGCGAGAGATCGGCGAGATCGTGCCTGTTTTTCTGTCGAAGCATCTCGCCATGCGCGTCGCATTCGGTTAGGGTGTGTACGCGGGTGGCGGGGATTCGACAGGGGCCTCAACTGCGGCACGCCACCGCCTATCTTCCTGCCGTCGACGGCCTGCGGGCGCTCGCCATCGCCGCCGTGTTCGTGTTCCACGCGGACACTGAGTGGCTGCCGGGCGGCTTCCTCGGCGTCGACCTCTTCTTCGCCATCAGCGGCTTCCTCATCACGCGCGGTCTACTCCACGAGTACGACCTGCGGGGGGGCATCGACCTGCGCCGGTTCTGGGTGCGCCGCGCGCGGCGGCTGCTGCCGGCCGCCGTCGTGTTCATCTTCCTGCTGAGCACCGCCGCGCTGGCGTTCTTCCCCGGCGACGTGCGCGCGCTGCGCGGCGTGGCGGTGTCCGCGCTGGGCTACGTCACCAACTGGTACCTCATCTTCAGCCAGCAGCCGTACTTCGAGACGGTGGGGCGTCCGCAGATGCTCCAGCACCTGTGGTCGCTGGCCGTGGAGGAGCAGTTCTACCTCATCTGGCCGCCGGTGCTGCTGGTCGCGCTGCGCTTCCTCCCGCGCATGGTCGTGCTGGGCGGCACGGTGTTCCTCGGCCTCGCGTCGGCCGCGCTGATGGCGTGGATGTACGGCGAGGGCGAGAGCGTCTCCCGCCTCTACTACGGCACGGACACGCACGCCGTCGGCCTGCTGCTCGGCGCGGCGCTCGCGTTCGGCGAGCCCGCGTGGGAGCGCGCCACCGGACGCGCGTTCGGCGTGTCGATGCAGGCCGCCGGGTTCGCGGCGCTGGCGGGTGTGGGCTTCCTCTTCCTCTGGCTGGGCGAGGCGCGCCCGTTCCTGTACCAGGGCGGCTTCGTGGTGACGGCGCTCCTCAGCCTCGTCCTGATCGCGGCGGCCACCGTGCCCGGTCCGCTCGCGCGGGTGGGCGGGAGCGCGCCGCTGCGCTGGTTCGGCGTGCGCTCGTACAGCATGTACCTCTGGCATCCGCCGCTGATCGCGCTGCTCATGGGCACCGGCCTCGAGTTGCCCGCGCCGGTGCTGGCGCTGCTCGCCGCCGCGGCGACCACGCTGGTCGCCGACCTCTCCTACCGCTACGTGGAGACGCCGATCCGCAACGGCTCGATCCGCCGCGCCTTCGAGGAGTTCGGTGGGCTGGGGGCGGACACCCGCTGGGTGCTCACCACCGGGATGAGCATCGCCGTCTCGTTCGTCGTGCTCGCGACGGCGGTCGCCCCGGCGCCCGTGGCGCCCGAGTACCTCGCCGTCGGCAAGATCACCGGCGTGCTCACGGCGGAGACGCCGCTGGGCGCCACGGTCGTCGCGCCGTCCTGGGTCGTGCCGCGCGACCTCCTCGGCGGGTCATCGGCGGAGCCGGTGTCGCGCTCGATCATCCCGGTGCGCACGCCCACGGCCGGGCTCACGGTGCGCAGCATGAACGGCGTGGTCACGCCCACGCCGGCGCCCGTCCAGGCCGTCGTCCCCGCGCCCACCGAGGCGCCCCCCGACGACCCCGTCTTCGCCGCCAGCGCGACCCCCGCCGCCGCGCCCGCGACCGCCACGGCGACGGCGGTCGCGACCGCCGCGCCTCCGGCACCCCCGGTGGCCCCGGCGGGCCCGGCGCAGGTGTTCGCGCTCGGCGACTCCGTGATGCTCGGCGCCGCGAACGGCCTCGCCAACGCGTTCGGCAAGATCGAGGTGGACGCGGCGATCGGCCGCGACGTGGCCTCCGCGCTGCGCATCCTGCGGGAGCGCCGCGCCGACGGCCGGCTGCCGGCGACGGTCATCGTGCAGCTCGGCAACAACGGACCGATCACGCGCCCGCAGATGGACGAGCTGATGCAGGTGCTGCGCGAGGTCCCGCGCGTGATCGTGGTGGACCTGCACGTCCCCCAGCCGTGGGAGGGCCCGAACAACGTGATGCTCGCGGACGCGGTGGCGAAGTGGCCGAACGCGCGCCTGGTCGCGTGGCACAGCGCCGCCTCGTCCAGCACGAACCTGTTCTGGGACAACCTGCACCTGCGCCCGGAGGGCGTGGCGCTGTACGTGAACCTGATCGCGGAGCAGGCACGCTAGCCGCTCGCCTCGACGTCAGTCGAAGATCGAGACCGCTTTCACGGGCGGGCGGGGACGGCCGGTGTTCGCCGCCTCCCGGGCCACCGCCTCCGCCACGCGCTTCGTGACGTCCGCGTTGAACACGGACGGCAGGATGTAGTCCTCGTTCAGCAGGTGGTCGGGGATCGTCTCGGCGATCGCGCGGGCGGCGACGATCTTCATCTCCTCCGAGATGCGCGTCGCGCGGGCGTCGAAG
>JBFWQJ010000113.1:0-9363 GCA_050249515.1 Dehalococcoidia bacterium
GCTCCAGACCTGCGGGCTTCGAGGGCCCTCATGCCGGGAATACCCGGCCCGGGCCGCTCCAGACCTGCGGGCCTCGAGGGCCCTCATGCCGGGAATACCCGGCCCGGGCCGCTCCAGACCTGCGGGCTTCGAGGGCCCTCATGCCGGGAATACCCGGCCCGGGCCGCTCCAGACCTGCGGGCCTCGAGGGCCCTCATGCCGGGAATACCCGGCCCGGGCCGCTCCAGACCTGCGGGCCTCGAGGGGCGGCTCGCGGGTGCGCGGGAGCATCGTAGCGTCGGATACTGGAGGTACAACGCGTACCCCGCGAGGCTCGAGGTCCCCCATGGCTGATCCGCTCAACTTCCCGCCCGACTCCGATCTGCGCTGGTACGGGTCGCCCACGCCGGGCGCCGCCGTGCGCAGCGTCATCGGCCTGGTGCACCCGGGGGAGATGGGCGCCGCGGTCGGCGCCTCGTGCGTGGCGGCGGGGGCGGAGGTGCTGTGGGCGAGCGACGGCCGCAGCGTCGCGAGCGCGCGCCGCGCGGACGAAGCGGGCCTGACCGACGCCGGCTGGCTGAACGGGCTGGTGAACCGAGCGCAACTGGTGCTCTCCGTCTGCCCCCCGGACGCCGCCGAAGAGGTCGCCGAGGAGGTCACGAACCTCGGCTTCAACCGGCTCTACGTGGACGCCAACGCGATCAGCCCCGCCACCGCGCGGCGCATCGCGGAGCGCGTGGAGCAGACCGGTGCGGACTTCGTGGACGCGGGGATCATCGGCGGCCCGCCCACGGCGGAGCGGCCGGGGGCGACGCGCCTGTACCTCTCCGGCCCGGAGGCGCAGCGCGCGGCGCGCATGCTCACCGGCGGCCCGCTGGAGGTCGTCGTCCTCGACGGCCCGGTGGGCGCGGCCTCCGCGCTGAAGATGGCCTACGCCGCGTGGACGAAGGGCACGAGCGCGCTGCTCGTCACCATCGAGGCGCTCGCGCTGGAGGAGGGCGTCCACGGGGCGCTGATGCAAGAGTGGGCGCACTCCCAGCCGGAGCTCATCGCGCGGTCGGAGCGCCTCGGCGGTGCGGCGGCGAAGGCGTGGCGCTGGGTGGGCGAGATGCAGGAGATCGCGGCCACGTTCCGCGCCGCGGGCCTCCCGGCCGGCGTCCCGCGCGCGGCGGAGGAGGTCTACCGCGCGCTCGCCCCGTTCAAGGACGACCCCTCCGCGCCGGGCGGCGCGGAGTTGGCGCGCTTCCTCGCCCGCCGCGAGCACGAGTCGTAGCGCGTCACACTTTCGTCATGACTTCTCGCTAGGATGAGGGCATGACACGCACGATCGTCCTGCGGTCGCTCCTCGTCGGCACCGTGCTCGGCACGGCGGGCCTGCTCGCCGCGTGCACCGGCACGCCGGCGCCCACGGCGGCGACCTCCACCTCCCCGGCAACCCCGGCCGCCACGTCCAGCGCGACCGCGCCGTCGGCGACATCGACGACCTCGACGGCTCCCGGCGCGCCCGCGGCGCGTGCCACGGTGGCGAGCACCGGCGCGAGCATCCCGGTCAACGGGAAGCCGACGCTCGTCTTCGTCGATGCCATCTGGTGACCGTTCTGCGCGGTGGCGCGGCCCGTCGTGAACGGGCTCCAGACTGAGTACGGCGACCGGGTGAACTTCGTCCGCCTCGACTACGACAAGTCCGAGGACAACGCGCTGGCGCAGCGCCTCGGCGTGCGCTCGCACCCGGCGTACGCGTTCATGGTGCCGGGCGAGGCGACGAAGGTGGAACAGCGCGCCTTCGGGCCGCTCACGGAGCAGGCGCTCCGCGAACGGCTGGAGGGGCTCCTCAAGCGCTAGCGCGTGGCCGGTGCGCGCTCACCCGGGCCGAGGTCTCAGTTCGGCCCGGCGGCCCCCCCTGTCCCTCCCGGCGCGGGAGGTTCTGAAGCAGAGGTGGGGGCTGCGCCCCACACCCCCGCGGAGCCTCCCGACCAGGCGGGTAGACCGACGCTGCTGGAGCTAGCGCGCTACCACTGCTTGCCGATGCCGCCGCGCTCACCGAAGAAGCCGGCGGGCCAGTTGCGGCCGGTCATCATCGCGCGGTCGACGTCCTCGGGCGTGGCGAGGCCGGCGTCCACGATCGCCTCGGCCTCGCGGCGGGCGGCGGCGAAGACGCGGTTGAGGATGAAGCCGTACGAGCCCGGCTGGTCCTTCACCATGATCGCCACCTTGCCGGCGCGCTCCGCGACGCCGCGGATCGCCTCCACGGTGTCGGGCGAGGTCTGCGGGGTGGTGATCACCTCGCACATCTTCATGGTGGGCACGGGGTTGCTGAAGTGCATGCCGCCGAAGAGCGGCCTCCGCGCCTCCGACACGTCGCGCGCGATGTCCACGATCGGGAAGCCCGAGGTGTTGGAGACGAAGATCGCGTCGCTGTTGACGATGCCGTCCAGCTCCTTGAACACCTGCTGCTTCAGCTCCAGCCGCTCCGGGACCGCCTCGATCAGGAAGTCGACGTCGGCGAGGGCGTTCAGGTCGGTGGAGAACGAGATGCGCGGGATCGCCTCCACGGCGCGGTCGAAGGGGAGCTTGCCCACCTCCACGGCGCGCTTCATGCCCCAGCGCGACTCGAAGATCGCGTCCTTCGTCGCCTGGATGATCTCGTCGTTCAGGTCGCGGATGACCACGTCGTAGCCGCCCACGGCGAGCACCTGCGCGATGCCGCCGCCCATGACCCCGCCGCCGAGGATGCCGATCCGCCGGACCTGCTCGAACTTCATCGTGTGCTCCTCGTCTCGTGGCGGCCTGGCCTGCTAGCCGCAGATGCCGCGCACGACCTGATGCATGATCTGGGTGCCGATGCGCAAGTTCTCGATGGAGATGCGCTCGTCGTTGCCGTGGACGCGCCCCTGCTCGGAGGGGCCGGTGATCGTGGGGACGAAGCCGTACGCCGCCACGCCCCGACGCCGGAACACGCGGGAGTCCGTGAAGCCGGTGGAGACGCTGGGCAGGATCAGCGCGTCCTCGATCATGCGGCGCGACTCGCGCGTCATCACCTCGTACAACTCCGTCGCGTGAGACGTCGTCGGCGTGGAGGCGACGAAGACGCGCTCGATCTCAATGCGCGGGTCGTCGATGACGCGGGTGAGCTCGGTGATGAAGCGGTCCTCCTCGTAGCCGGGGACCAGGCGGCAGTCCAGCGTGGCCTCCGCCGCCGCGGGGATGACGTTGTGCTTCACCCCCGCGGTGAGCGTGGTGAGCGAGATCGAGTTCGACTGGATCGACTTCAGTCGCGGGTTGTTCGCGGCCAGGTCTGCCAGCACCTCGCGCGTCGCGGGACGGTCGAGGATGCGCGCGGCGTACAACTGGTCGAAGTACTCCTGCACCTCCGGCGTCACGATCAGCGGACGCTTCCAGGACAGCACGCGGTTCAGCGCGCGCACCAGGTGGTCGGCGGCGTTGTCATCGTGCGGGACGGAGCCGTGGCCGGGGCGGCCGTGCGCGCGAAGTGTCAGCCACAGCGGCCCCTTCTCCGACACGCCGATGTTGATCGTGTTGCGCTCCACGCCCAGCGCCTCCGTGGAGCCGCCGCCGCCCTCGTTGATCACGTACTCGCAGTCCAGGACATCGGGGTGCTCGCGGTCGAGGAACTCGATGCCGTAGGTGGAGCCGGCCTCCTCGTCCGCGACCGCCATGTAGACCAGGTCGCGCTTCAGGGGGAGGTTGTGGCGCTTGTGGAGGAGGAAGGTGATGAGCTCCATCACCCCCTGGCTCTTCATGTCCAGCGCGCCGCGGCCCCAGACGAAGCCGTCGCGCACCTCGCCGCCCATCGGGTCCACGGTCCACTCGTCGCGCTCGAAGGGGACGACGTCCGTGTGGTTCAGGAGGATCAGCGCCTTGCCGCGCGATCCGTCACCGGCGAGCCGCGCGACGAGCGAGGTGCGCCCGTTGCCGGGGTCGTACGTCTCGTACGGGATGCCCTCGGCGTCCAGGATGCGGCCGAGCCAAGCGCAGGCACGGCCTTCGTTGCCGGGCGGGTTCACGGTATCGACGCGGATGTAGTCGGAGAGCCACTCCGTGGCCTGCTCCGTCCACGCGTCCCAGTCGATCGCCGGCTCCGGCATGGTGGACCCCCTTGCTTGCCGCATCGCATGACGTCGGCGTGCTATACGGGCGAGGCGACATGCGCGACGCCGGGGCGGACTGCCGCATCTTTGTGGCTGCTCGGTGGCCTGTCAAACAACGTATGCATGGCCGCCCGAGGAGCCCCGTGACCGCGCGCCACCTGGCCGTCCTGATCGCCGGCGTCGTCGCCATCTCGTGGGCTGCGCCGCTCATCCGTCTGGCCGAGCCCGCCCCAGCGCTCGCGATCGCCGCGCTCCGGCTCGTAGTGGCAGCCCCGCCCATGGTCGCCGTGGCGCTTGTGACGCGAGATCGCGAGGCGATGTCGCTCAGCGCGCGGGACCGGTGGCTGCTGGCGCTGTCCGCGCTGGCGCTCGCGGCGCACTTCGCGTTCTGGGTCGTCTCCGTGCAGCGCACCTCGATCCTCGCGAGCGTCGTGCTCGTGACGATGCAGCCGCTGTTCGTGGCAGTGGGCGCGTGGCTGTTCCTGGGGGAGCGCCCGACGCGCGCGGTGGTCGCGGGGATCGCCCTGGGCATGGCGGGGGCGGCGCTGCTGGTGGGGGCGGGCGCGTCCGACGCCGGCACGCTCTCCGGCAATCTGTTCGCACTGGTGGGCGGGGTGATGTCCAGCGTCTACCTGGTGGTCGGTCGAGGCGTCCGGCGACGCCTCTCCACGGCGCGCTACGGGGCGGTGGTTTACAGCCTGACCGCGGCGATCCTCGTGGGGCTCGCGCTGGTCACCGGGACGCCGCTGGGCGGGCACCCGGCGTCGTCGTACGGGTACATCGTCCTGCTGGCCCTCGTGCCGCAGTTGATAGGACATAATGCAATGAACTGGGCGCTGGGGTCGCTGTCGGCGGCGGTGGTCGCCGTCGCGATCCTCGGCGAGCCGGTGGGATCGGCGCTGATCGCCGCGGCGCTGCTGGGCGAGGTGCCTACACTGCTCGAGGCCCTCGGCGGTGCGGTGGTGCTGGCGGGCGTGTACGTTGCTCTACGCGGCGCGCGCCGCCGGGCGCTCCCGGCCGACATGACCGAGCCGATCGAGGTCTGACGAGGAGACGCCCCCGGCAGGGGGGTGCAGGAGGATTGTGATGCCGCCACTGCCGACGACCGGCCCCCTGAAGGACATCCGCGTGCTGGACCTCACGTGGGTGCTGTCCGGCCCCTTCTGCACGGCGACGCTGTCCGACCTGGGCGCGGACGTGGTGAAGCTGGAGCGGCCGCCCTACGGCGACGTCTCGCGCACCACCGGGCCGATCATCGGCGGAGAGTCGGGCTACTTCTTCTCCGTGAACCGCGGCAAGCGCTCGATCGCGCTGGACCTGCGGCAGGAGGAGGGGAAGGCGATCTTCCTGGACCTGATCAAGGAGTTCGACGTCCTGGTCGAGAACTTTACGCCGGGGAGCATGGACTCGCTGGGGCTGGGCTACGCCGAGCTGTCGAAGGTGAACCCGCGGCTGATCTACGCCGCGATCTCCGGCTACGGCCAGACCGGCCCCATGCGCTCTCGGCCCGCCCTCGATGTCATCGTGCAGGGTGCCGGCGGGGTGATGTCGGTCACGGGCGAGCCGGGCCGGGGCCCCGTGCGGCCCGGCCTGTCGCTGGGTGACGTCACGGCCGGCCTCTACTGCACCATCGGCGTGCTGTCCGCGCTGCACGAGCGCGAGCGCTCCGGCAACGGGCAGCTGGTCGACATCTCGATGCTCGACTGCCAGGTGGCGATCCAGGAGAACGCGTTCATGCGCTTCCACCTGACCGGCGACCTGCCGGAGCGGCTGGGGACGCGCCACCCCACGGCGGTGCCGTTCCAGGCCTTCCAGACGGCGGACGGCTACCTGGTGATCGCGCTCTCATGGGGCGTGCCGAACCAGTGGGCCCTGCTCTGCTCCGAGCTCGGCGTCACCGAGATCATCGACGACCCGCGCTTCCACTCCGCCGCCGCTCGGTCGAGGAACCACGCGGAGCTGGAGCCGATCCTGCAGGCGGCGTTCCTGAAGAAGCCGACCGCGGAGTGGCTGGAGGCGTTCGAGCGGTACGAGATCCCCTCCGGCCCGCTGAACGACATCCGGCAGGTGACGGAGGACGCGCAGGTATCCTCGCGCGACATGTTCCGGCCGGTGCAGCACAAGGTCTTCGGCGAGGTGCCGCTGACGAACACGCCCGTGAAGCTCTCCGCCACGCCGGGCGGCATCCGCGGCGGCTCTCCGGACATGGGCGAGCACAGCCGCGAGGTGCTGTCGGAGGTGCTGGGCCTGGACACCGCACGCCTGGACGACCTCATCGAGCGGAAGGTCGTGTGGGTCGAGCGGCCCGAGGTGGAGCTGGGCTAGGGGGCCCGCAGGGCGCGGCGCGCCCGACGCAGGGCTGAGGGATTTCGGACACCTGTCCGACATGCGCCCTTGCAAGATTGTGACGAAAAGCGCAAGATGGCGACTTCTCGGTCACTCGACCTTGGATATGATGTCGGGTCCCACCTCATTTGCGAGGGGGACACTGTGTAATTGGAGCGGCAGATGACGGCGCCGGGCATGCCGCAGGCACAGGGCCTGTACGACCCCCAGCTGGAGCACGACGCCTGTGGCGTGGGCTTCATCGTGCAGCTCAAGGGGAAGCGCTCGCACCAGATCGTCCGCGACGGTCTGACGGCGCTTGCGAACCTCGAGCACCGCGGCGCCTCCGGCTCCGAGTCCAACACGGGCGACGGCGCCGGCATCCTGATCCAGATCCCGGACGCCTTCTTCCGCCACGAACTGAATGCGCAGGGCATCCGCCTCCCGGAGGCCGGCGACTACGGCGTGGGTATGCTCTTCCTCCCGCGCGACGAGGCCGAGGCGCGCCAGGCGCGCGGCATCTTCCAGACCATCGTCCAGGAGGAGGGGCAGCACTTCCTCGGGTGGCGCCTCGTGCCCACGGACGCGGACGCAGCGGATGTGGGGCCCACGGCACGCGCCGCGGAGCCGGTGATCTTCCAGGCGTTCGTCGCGCGCGACGCGGAGCTCCAGGGTGACGAGGACGCGTTCGAGCGCAAGCTCTGGGTGATCCGCAAGCGCTTCGAGAAGGCGATCCCGCGCGCCGGGCTGCTGGGCGCGGAGGACGTCTACTTCCCGTCGCTCTCCGCGCGCACCATCGTCTACAAGGGCATGCTCACGGCGACCCAGCTGGACAGGTACTACCCGGAGCTGGCGAACCCGCGCGTGGTGTCCGCGCTCGCGATGTTCCACTCGCGCTTCAGCACCAACACGTTCCCCTCGTGGAAGCTCGCGCACCCGTACCGGATGATCAGCCACAACGGCGAGATCAACACGCTGCGCGGCAACGTGAACTGGATGACCGCGCGCGAGGCGCTCTTCGACTCGCCGCTCTTCGACGACGTGTCGAAGATCATGCCGGTCATCGACGAGAAGGGCTCCGACACGGCGTGCCTCGACAACGCCGTGGAGTTGCTGGTGCAGTCGGGGCGCTCCATCCCGCACGCGATGATGATGCTGATCCCCGAGGCGTGGAGCGGGCACGAGTCCATGCCGGCGGAGAAGACCGCCTGGTACGAGTACCACTCGAGCGTCATGGAGCCCTGGGACGGCCCCGCCTCCGTGGCGTTCACAGACGGCAAGAACATCGGCGCGGTCCTGGACCGCAACGGCCTGCGCCCCTCGCGCTTCTACGTGACCAAGGACGACATGGTGATCATGGCGTCCGAGGTGGGCGTGCTCCCGGTCGACCCGGAGAACGTGCTCCTGAAGGGGCGCCTGCAGCCCGGCAAGATGTTCCTGGTCAGCCTCGAGGAGGGCCGGATCATCGACGACGCGGAGCTGAAGGGCGGCCTGGTCGCCGCGGCGCCGTACGCCGACTGGGTGGAGGAGCACCTGCACCCGCTGGCCGACCTGCCGGAGGGCAAGCCCGCGCCGAAGCTGGACGAGGAGCGCCTGCGCGAACAGCAGATCGCCTTCGGGTACTCGCTGGAGGACCTGAAGTACATCCTCGGGCCGATGGTGAACAACTCGGAGGAGGCGATCGGGTCGATGGGCTCGGACACGCCCCTCGCCGTGCTCTCCAACCGTGCCCAGCCGCTCTACAACTACTTCCAGGAGCTGTTCGCGCAGGTCACGAACCCGCCGCTGGACGCCATCCGCGAGGAGCTGGTCACCTCCGCCTACACGAACGTGGGGCCGGAGGGGAACCTGCTGAACAGCGCGGGCCTGGAGGACGTCCACCTCGTCAAGCTCGACTCGCCGATGCTCTCCAACGAGGACCTGGCGAAGCTCAAGGCGCTGGGCGACCACCCGACGCTGAAGAGCGCGGTCATCTCCACGCTGTTCCCCGCCGCGGACGGCGAGGAGGGGCTGGAGCAGGCGCTGGAGCGCGTCTTCGCCGAGGCGAACAAGGCGATCGCCGCCGGCGCGAAGATCCTCATCCTCTCCGACCGTGGCGTGGACTCGCAGAACGCGCCGATCCCGGCGCTCCTCGCGATCGCCGGCGTCCACAACCACCTCGTCCGCGACCGGAAGCGGACGCAGGTCGGGCTGGTGCTGGAGAGCGGCGAGCCGCGCGAGGTGCACCACTTCGCGTTGCTCATCGGCTACGGCGCGAGCGCGATCAACCCGTACCTCGCGCTGGAGAGCCTGTCCCGGCTGAAGGCGGACGGCTACGTGCCGGACGCGCTGGACGAGCATGAGGCGCACTACCACTACCTGAAGGCGCTCAAGAAGGGCGTCGTGAAGGTCATGTCCAAGATGGGCATCTCCACGGTGCACTCCTACCGCGGCGCCCAGATCTTCGAGGCGATCGGCCTCGGACAGGACCTCGTGGACCGCTACTTCACCAAGACCGTGAGCCGCGTCGGCGGCATCGGGCTGGAGGAGGTCGCGCGGGAGTCGCTGGTGCACCACACGCGCGCGTTCCCGCAGCGCGACGGCGGCCGGCACGACCTGGAGTGGGGCGGCCAGTACCAGTGGCGCCGTGACGGCGAGTTCCACCTGTTCAACCCGGACACGGTCTTCAAGCTCCAGCACGCCACGCGCACGGGGCAGATGGAGATCTTCCGCGAGTACTCGAAGGCCGTGAACGACCAGAGCGCGAACCTCGCGACGCTGCGTGGTCTCTTCGACATCAAGCCCGTCGGCCCGGCCGTCCCGATCGAGGAGGTCGAGCCGGCCGAGGAGCTGTTCAAGCGCTTCAAGACCGGCGCCATGTCCTACGGCTCGATCAGCGCCGAGGCGCACGAGACGCTCGCCATCGCGATGAACCGCATCGGTGGCAAGTCCAACACCGGCGAAGGCGGCG
>JBFWQJ010000114.1:0-9253 GCA_050249515.1 Dehalococcoidia bacterium
TGCTCGACCGCGCGGTCGAGGGGCGTCGCGTCCTCTCCGAGGACCGGGCCGCCCTGCGTCCGGCGCAGCGCGGCGATCGTGCCGCCGGTCTCCAGCGCCGCGCCCAGGTCGTGCGCGAGTGACCGCACGTAGAAGCCCTGCCCGCAGCGCACGTCCAGCGTCACGCGCGTCACGCGGCCCTCCTGCGCGAGGTCGAGGACCTCGATGCCGTACGCGACGACGGGGCGCGCCTCCAGCGCGACGGCGTCGCCGCGGCGCGCGGCGCGGTACGCGGGCTCGCCGCCGCGCTTGATCGCGCTGTACGCCGGCGGTGTCTGCATGATCTCGCCGGTGAACGCGCCCAGCGCGCCGCGCACGTCCTCCGCCGTCACGGCGGACGCGTCACGCTCCTCGACCACCGCGCCCTCGATGTCGTACGTGTCGGTCTCGACGCCGAGGAGCACCTCCGCGCGGTAGCGCTTACGCGCGCCCATCAACTCATCGACCAGGCGGGTGGCGTCGCCCACGGCGACGGGCAGCACGCCGGTGGCGAGCGGGTCCAGCGTGCCGGCGTGGCCGACGCGCTTCATGCGCGCGGCGCGGCGCACCTGTCGCACGACATCGAACGAGGTGATGCCCTGCGGCTTGTCGATGTTCAGGAACCCGCGCATCCGTCCCCATTTCTCGCGCCCTGACGCTGGAACCATCGTTTCACACGCCCGTGGGATGCGGCCACCGGGAACCGCAGCGCGGTCCGGGGCGTTCAGGTGAGGTCAGACTTGTGGCGAGGAGTGACCCCATGACCCCAGATGTGATGCGTAAGACCGGGCTCGCGATTCTGACCGCCGCGGCGATCTTCGGCGCCGCGCAGGCGTTGGCGCTCCCGGCCCGCGTGGGCGCGCAGACGGCGCCGGACGGCGGCGTCTCTCCCTCCGGCACCATCTCCGCGACCGGCATCGGCCAGGTGCCCGGCGACACGGCGGAGCAGGCGGGCGGCGCGCTCATGATGTCGATCGAGGAGCGCTCGAACGGCACGGACGTGCAGGGCGCGGTGAAGACGGTGCAGGACCGCATCGCCCGGCTGCGCTCCGCGCTGACCGCGGCGGGCATCCCCGACTCCGCGATCCACGTGCAGGGCTTCAACGTCGGCCCGCAGTACGGCTACCCCTACCCGGTGCCCATGCCGGTGGAGCCGGACGGCGGCGCAGGCGGCGGCGCGGTCCCGCCCTCGGGCGCGACGACGCCGGCGCGACCGATCGCCCCGCCCGAGCCCACCGGCTACGTCGTGAACGCGCAGCTGATGGCGGACACGACCGGGCCGGAGCAGCTGGCCACGGCGATGCGCGTGGCGATCGACAACGGCGCGACGAACGTGAACTCGTTCATCAAGGGCGGCCCCGGCAACCCGACGCCGCCGAGCCCGGAGGCGCTGGCCCCCGCGATCCAGCGCGCCACCGCGCAGGCGAAGGCGATGGCCGAGGCCAGCGCCGAGGCGGCCGGCGTGACGCTGGGCGCGATCGACAGCGTCGCGGTGCTCGCGCCCACGCCGTCCTACGGCGGCGGCCCGGGCCCGATCCCCACGGTCGCCTGGCAGGTGCAGGTACGCGTGACCTACCGCCTGCAGTAACGCCCGCCTGCAGGTCCGTAGCGGCAGAGAGGCCGGGGATCACTCCCCGGCCTCTCTGTGTGTCTGCGTCTCTGGCCGTGCGCTAGAACTCGCGGCCCTCGTTCCGGGCGACGTCGCGGAGCAGGTTCGTCATGCGGTCCGCCTCCTCGATCGACTCGTCGAGGACGAAGTGCGGACGCGGGACGCGCCGGAGGTGCAGCTCGTGGCCGAGCTCGCGGTGCAGGAACGACTCCGCGCGCGTCAGGCCCGTGATCACGCGCTCCTTGTCGGCCTCGTCGCCGAGGACGGAGACGTGGACGCGCGCGTGCGACAGATCGGGCGAGACGTCCACGAAGACGAACGAGAACAGCGCGCCGTCCAGGTCGGGGTCCTTCGCGCGGCGCTGCACCAGCTCGGCCAGCACCGCCTGGATCTGGTCACCCAGCTTCTCCGTGCGACGGCTCAGCGGACCTGCTCCATGTGGTACGTCGCGATCTCGTCGCCCTCCTCGAAGGAGTCGAAGTTCGAGACCTGGATGCCGCACTCGAGGCCGGCCGCGACCTCGCGCGCGTCCTCGTCGATGCGCTTCAGGCTCTCGATCTGGCCGTCGTGGATCACCTGGCCCTTGCGGCGGACGCGGCAGCGGGCGCCGCGCACCGCGGAGCCCTCGCGCACGTAGCAGCCGGCGATGGCGTTGCGGCGGGCGACACGGAACACCTGGCGCACCTCGATGAGCGCGTCGGCGCGCTCCTCGTACACCGGCTCCAGCAGGCCCTGCACGGCCTTCTCCACGTCCTCCACGATCTCGTAGATGATCCGGTACTCGCGGATCTCGACCTTCTCCTGGTCGGCGAGGCGCTTCGCGCCCTGCTCCGCGCCCGTGTTGAAGGCGATGATGACGCCGCGCGCGGCGGCCGCCAGCTGCACGTCCGACTCCGTGACCGAGCCGACCGAGGCGTGCACGACCTTCACGCGCACCTCGTCGACCGTCAGGTCCTCCAGCGTCTTCACCAGCGGGTCGATCGACCCCTGCACGTCCGCCTTCAGCACGAGGTTGAAGTCCGTGACGTTGCCCTTGTGGATCTCGCCGAACAGCGTCTCCAGCGTGACCTTCGCCTGGCCCTCGTCGCCGGCCTCGATGGCGCGGCGTCGCGTGGTCGCCTCGGCGGCGGCGGTCTTCTCGTCCGGGCGGACGGTGAACCGCTCACCGGCGGAGGGCACGTCGTTCAGGCCCAGCACCTCCACCGGGGTGGACGGGCCGGCCTCCTTCAGCCGCTCGCCGCGCGCCGTGGTCATCGCCTTCACGCGCCCGTAGGCGAGGCCGCTGAGGATCGCGTCGCCCTGCCGCAGCGTGCCGGTCTGGACGAGGAGCGTGGCGACGACGCCGCGGTGGCGGTCCGTCTTCGCCTCGATCACCACGCCCACGGCGTCCTTGTCCGGGTTCGCGCGCAGGTCCTGCAGTTCCGCGACGACGAGGACGTTCTCCAGCAGTTCGTCGATGCCCTCGCCCTTCACGGCGGAGGTGGGGACGACGATCTGGTCGCCGCCGTACTCCTCCGGGACCAGGCCGAGCTCCATGAGCTGCTGCTTCGCGCGGTCCGGGTTCGCGTTGGCCGCGTCGATCTTGTTGAGCGCGACGACCATGGGCACGCCGGCGGCGCGGACGTGGTCGATCGCCTCACGCGTCTGCTGCATCACGCCGTCGTCCGCGGCGACGACCACGATCGCGACGTCCGTGATGCGGGCGCCGCGGGCGCGCATCTGCGAGAACGCCTCGTGGCCCGGAGTGTCGATGAAGGTGACGAGGCGCCCGTCCGGCGCCGTCGCCTGGTACGCGCCGATGTGCTGCGTGATGCCGCCGGCCTCCGTGGAGACGACGTTCGCGCGCCGGATCGCGTCCAGCAGCGTGGTCTTGCCGTGGTCGACGTGGCCCAGCACCGTCACCACCGGCGGGCGCGGCAGCGCGCCCTCTTCCGTGATCCGCATGGAGGCGCGGCTGGTGTCCTCGGCGGCGGCCTCGGCCGCGGCGGGGGCGGCGGTGGTCGCGGGGGCGAGCTCCTCCGGCGAGAAGCCGAGGTCGGCGGCGACAACGGCGGCGGTGTCGAAGTCCACGACCTGGTTGATCGTGGCCATCACGCCGTTCTTCATCAGCTCCTTGATCACATCGACTGGCGTAACGCCGAGCATCTGTGCGAGGTCGCCGACGGCAATGGCTGCGGGGATCTGGATCTGGGTGTTCGTGTTGGTCATGCGACCCCGCTCTCTTCTGCGTCCGTCGCGGGCTCCGGCGCGCGTCCCGCGCCGCCCTCGTCCGTGGACACTGGTGCTTCGAACCGCTCGCCGTAGGCGGCCAGGGCCGCGCGGTCCGTGGTGTTGATCGTGGTGCGCAGCGCGGAGGCCAGTGAGCCCTTCGCGCCGCGCTCCCAGCAGGCGGCCAGGCGGCAGAGGTATGCACCCCGTCCGGGGGCCCTGCCTCGCTCGTCCACCTGCACGGACCCTTCCGGCGTCCGGACCAGCCGGACGAACGTCCGCTGATCCCCCGTCCGCCGGCAGGCGACGCAGGTGCGCTGCGGCACGTGCCGCGGACGTCCCCCGCCGCCGCCTCCGCTGGAGGCCGGCCCGCTAGTAGTCGTCCTCGTCGCCATCCTCGTCATCCAGGAGGTCGGTGCCGTGCAAGGCGGCCTCGATCTCCTCCTCGTCGAACTCGTCGATGTCGACGCGGCGGCCCGGACGCGGCTGCGGGCCGCGGGCGCCGCGCGCCGGCGTGGAGGGGGCGCCGCGACGGCCCGGCTGCGGGCGGGCGCCACGCGGCCCGCCACGGCGCGGGGTGCGCTCCTCTTCGTCCTCGTCCACCTGCAGCTCGCCGATTTCCTCGGCGAAGCGCAGGCCGCCCGGCGTCGGGGCGCTGCGCGGACGCGGGCGCTCCACCGGGCGAGCCTCTTCCACCGGGGGCGCCACCGCCTCCGCGGGCGTCTCGACCTCTGCCTCGCCCAGCTCCGCCAGCACCTCCTGCTCGGGGGTGAGGCGCACCTCTTCCTCCTCCACCGGGGCCGGCGCCACGGGGCGCGGGCGCTCGCCCGGGAGACCCGGACGCGCGTACGCCGCCTGCGAGGGCGCGATGGTGTCGGGCGGCTGGAGGGCGGCCGCGGCGGCCGGCGACTCGCGCCCGGCCAGCGGGAGCGCCTCCATGTTCGCGTCCGGCGGCGGGAACAGGTCCTCGCCCGCCGCGATCAGCGCGCTCTCCGGCCGGATGTCGATGCGGCGTCCGGTCAGGTGCGCGGCGAGGCGGGCGTTCTGCCCCTCCTTGCCGATCGCCAGGCTCAGCTGCTTGTCCGGCACGGCCAGGTACGCCGTGTTCGTGTCCCGCTCCAGGCGGACCGAGGTGACCTCCGCCGGAGACAGCGAGTTGGCGACGTACGCCTCCTCCACCGGGTCCCAGCGGATCAGGTCGATGCGCTCGCCGCCGAGCTCGTTCACGATGTTCTGGATGCGCGCCCCGCGCACGCCCACGCACGCCCCGATCGGGTCGATGCCGTGCTGGCGCGAGATGACGGCGATCTTCGTGCGGTAGCCGGGGTCACGGGCGATCCCCATGATCTCCACCACGCCGCGGCCGATCTCCGGGATCTCCAGCTCGAACAGGCGCTTGACCAGCTCCGGGTTGGAGCGGGAGACGACGACCTGCGGGCCCTTGGAGGCCTTGTAGACCTCCTTCACGTACACGCGCAGGCGCTGGCCCACGCGGTAGTGCTCCGCCCGGATCTGCTCGGAGCCCGGCAGCACCGCCTCCGTGCGGCCGAGGTCGAGGATCACCTGGCGGCGGCCCTGCTCCACGCGCAGGATCGTGCCGGAGACCAGCTCGCCCTCCTTGCCGGTGAAGTCCTCGAACACGGACTCGCGCTCCGCCTCGCGGAGGCGCTGCAGGACCACCTGCTTGGCGGTCTGCGCGGCAATGCGGCCGGCGTTCGGGTTCTCCGGGACGTCCTCGTAGACGTACTCGCCGATCTTCGCGTTGGGGGCGAGGCCGAGCGCGCGCGCCTTCTCAGGCGACATCTGGATCTCGTCGTCCTCGATGTCGTCGTCGTCCATGATCAGATAGCGACGCTTCACGTGCTCGTCGCCGGTCGCGCGGTCAACGCTGACCACCACGTCCGCGTACTCCAGCTCGTCCTTCTTGTAGGCGGAGGCCAGGGCCGACTCGACGGCGGTGTAGACCGTCTCGGCGTCGAGGTTCTTTTCCGCCGACAACTGGGCGATGGCGATGACGAAGTCGTTCTTCATGGGTCCTACCTGGGGCCTGCTCGGTGCGTCCGATGGCCCGTGCCGGGGCGGGTGTGGGCACGAGGCCGCTACCAACAAAAAACGTGGGAACGTGTCCCACGTCTCTGGAGGAGGCGTCGTCGGCAACCATCGTAGCACCGCTTCCGCCCGCCCCTCAAGCCGCCCGGGTGCACCCCGCCCGCGCCCCCTTCAGTCCGGCGGCAACCCGCCGATAATCCCGGGGCCGCCATTTGCGGCGGAGCGTGTGCCGCAAGGGACCGTAGTTGCGCCGACTCCGCATCGATAGCCCCGTCTCGCCCGGCGCGACCCTCGCCCGGGACGTCACCGGCCCCAACGGTGAGGTCATCGCGCGCGCCGGTCACGCGCTGACGGACCGCACGCTCCAGGCCCTCCGGGGCCGGGGCGTCGCCTGGTGCTACGTGGACGATCGCTGGGGCGAGGGGCTGCACGCCGTCCCGTTGGACGGCGGCCGCGAGACCGTCCGTCCGCTGCTCCGCGACTTCAACCGCCAGGCGCGCGACCTGGTCGCGCCGCTCCTCAACATGTCCACCCAGCGCGCACTGGAGGCGGTGCGCGCCCAGCGCCCGCTGGCGCCCCTCGCACGCACCCGCTTCGTAGACGACCTGCCGTCGAGGGTGCGCGAGTTCATCGAGCTGTGCGACCACGCGGACCGCGCCGCCGGCTACCTGGTCGACCGCGGCAGCGGCGGGGACGAGGACGGCCACTCCATCGGCGTGGCGGCCGTCACCGCGCACCTCGCCACACTGGTCGGGATGGACGCGCGAGAGCGGGTGGCCGCCGTCGGGGCCGCGCTGATCCACGACGTCGGCATGGTGTTCGTGCCCGCGCCGGTCCTCGCCATTCCGCACTCGCAGCGCAGCATCCCGGAGCGCATTCGCTACGAGGATCACGCCATCCTCGGCGAGGCGATGCTCGACGCGTTCGGCGGGCCGCTGCTGCACCTCGCGATCGTCGCGGGCGAGCACCACGAGGCAGCGGACGGCTCCGGCTACCCGCGGCAGCGCACGGGCGGGCACCGGGTGCTGCGCACCGCCGAGGAGAAGCGCGACTTCGACCGCCTGACGCTGACCTCGGAGTTGGTCGCGGTGGCGGACGCCTACGAGCGGATCGTCTCGCCGGCGCCCGGCTACGGCGGCCACTCCCCGGCGGCTGCGCGGCACATCCTGGAGACGATGGCGGGGCGCACGCTGAACCGCGAGATCGTGCACCGTCTGCTCGCGTCATTCCCGGTGCTGCCGCTGGGCACGGACGTGCGCGTGGTCGGCGGTCCCTACGAGGGCATGGGCGGGCTGGTCTCCGCCATCCCGGCCGGGCACGAGGAGCAGCCGGACGTCCGGCTGTTCCTGGACCCGCAGGGGCGTCCGCTCGCGGAGCCGCTGGAGCTCTCGCTGTCCCGCTCGCCGGAGACGGTGGTGGAAGTGGCGGACGAGGCGAAGCCCGACCTGCCTATGCGCTCGTCCGTCCTCGCGCGATAGCCTCGATGCGCTCGACGGCGCACGCGGCGATCGCCTCGTCGCGCAGGGCGCGCACGCGCGCCACGACCTCGCCGCGCGCGACGCTTTCCGCCTCGGCGGCCTGGCGAGGCTTCGTCTCCACGACGCCCGCCTTCGTGTTGCGCGAGGAGACCGTGAGGCGCAGCGGCATGCCGAGCAGATCGGCGTCGTTGAACTTCACGCCCGGCCGCTCGTCGCGGTCGTCGAACAGCACCTCGAAGCCCGCCGCACGCAGCTCCGCGTACAGCGCCTCCGCGTCCGCGGCGGCCTCGGCGTCGCGATCGAGCCCGATGCCCACGAGGTGCACGTCGTACGGCGCGATCTCGGCGGGCCACGCGATGCCGGCGTCGTCGCAGTGCGCCTCGACGGCGGCGGAGAGGATGCGCCCGACGCCGATGCCGTAGCAGCCCATGGTCGGGGTGAGCTGGCCGCCGCCCGCGTCCTGCACCGTGACGTTCATCTTGTTCGTGTACGTGTAGTCGAGGCGGAAGACGTGCCCCATCTCGATCCCGCGCTCGGCGCGCAGGTGGCCGTCACGCCCCTCGGCGGCGCAGCGCGCACAGCCGTGCCCCGCCTGCGCGCTGACGATGTCGCCGATGACGGCGGGCTGCCAGTCGCGGCCCATGTTCACGTTGCGCGTGTGGTACCCGGCGCGGTTCGCGCCCGCGACCAGGTTCGGCGCGTCCTGCAGCGACAGGTCGGCGACCACGCGGATGTCCGAGCGCAGCCCCACCGGCGAGGCGTACCCCGCGACGATGCCCCACTCGGCGACCTCGGCGTCCACCATCGGCCGCAGTTCCACCCCGCCCAGCGCGTTCGCCAGCTTCACCTCGTTCACGTCGAGGTCGCCGCGCGTCATCGCGAAGACGGGGAACACGTCGCCCGGCGCGTCCTTGATGTGGCGCGTCGCCATGAAGAACACGGCCTTCGCCGTCTGCCGCGTCTCGATGCCGAGGAACTCCGCCAGCGCCTCGATCGAGGTGACGCCGGGCGTCTCGACGTCCTCCAGCGGCAGCGCATCGCCAGCGACGGCGGCGGGCCGCACGAACTCGGCCTTCTCCTGGTTGGCGGCGTAGGTGCAGGTATCGCAGAGGATGATCGTGTCCTCGCCGATGTTCGTGAGGAAGATGAATTCCTGCGACCCCTTGCCGCCGATCGCGCCGGAGTCCGCCTGCACCGGCACGGTGGGCACGCCGCAGCGCGCGAAGATGCGCCGGTACGCCTGGAACATCGCGTCGTACGAGACGTCGAGGCCGGCGTCGTCGGCGTCGAACGAGTAGGCGTCCTTCATCGTGAACTCGCGCACGCGGATCAGGCCGCCGCGCGGGCGTGCCTCGTCACGGAACTTCGTCTGGATCTGGTACAGCGTCACGGGCAGGTCGCGGTAGGAAACGGCGTGATCGGCGAAGAGGCGGGTGATCACCTCCTCGTGCGTGGGGCCGAGGGCGAGCTCGCGCTCGCGGCGGTCGGTGAGCTGGAAGAGCACGTCGCCCATCGCGGCACGGCGGCCGGTCGAGTCCCAGAGTTCCGCGGGCTGGATCGCCGGGAGGGTGACCTCCTGCGCGCCGGCGCCGTCCATCTCCTCGCGGATCACCTGCTCGATCTTCCGCTTCACGCGGTGCCCCAGCGGCATGAACGAGTACACCCCGGCCATGAGCTGGTCGATGTACCCGCCGCGCAGCAGCAGCGCGTGGCTGGGCGTGTCCGCCTCGGTGGGCGCTTCGCGGAGGGTGTGGCCGAACATTCGTGACATGCGCATGCCGCGAGTCTACGGGCGCGCGAGGAAGGGGGCTAGGCGTGCGCGGCGGCGCCGGTGTGTGGAGCCGCGTCGATGAGTCTGCGCTGGTCGGGGGGCGCCCCCCCCCCCCCCCCC
>JBFWQJ010000115.1:0-9217 GCA_050249515.1 Dehalococcoidia bacterium
TACTCCCCCGCGCGGGACGGCGCCGCGAACTCCTGCTCCAGCGCGCGCCACCGGGCGACACCGAGGATCAACGCGATCTCCTCGATCTCGGGTGTCCCCTCGACGCCGGTCACGCCCTCGCGCAGCAGGTCGCCGTACACGCCGAGCAGCGCGCCGAAGACGGCGCGGAGCGTGCCCAGCTGGATCACGACGCGGTAATTCAGCGCCCGGGCGTCCCGCGCGTTCATCAGATGGGAGTTGAGGAACCGCGGGAGGTCCGGCAGCAGCTCCGCCGCCCGCTCGATGTCCTCGACGGTCTTCAGGCCGTCGACGAACACCAGGTCGGCACCGCTCTCGTGGAAGGCGCGGCAGCGCTCGCGCACGGCGTCCCAGCCGAGGGGCTCGAGCGCGTCCGTGCGGGCGATGATCACGAGCGACGAGTCCCCGCGCGCGCGGACGGCGGCGGCGACCTTCTGCGCGGCCTCCGGCAGCGGGATCACCTCCTTGCCGGCCATGAAACCGCAGCGCTTCGGCCAGACCTGGTCCTCCAGGTGGAGGCCCGCCACCCCGGCCGCCTCGTACCGCTCGACGGTGTGCGCCACGTTCACGGCGTTGCCGTAGCCCGTGTCGGCGTCGGCGATGACCGGGACGTCGACGGCGGCGGCGATGCGTGCCGCGTTCGACGCCATCTCCTCCAGCCCGATCAGCCCGATGTCCGGGAGCCCGTACGTGGAGGCGGTGCCGAACCCGGTCATGTAGACGGCCTGGTGGCCGGCGTGCACGGCGAAGCGCGCCTGCCCCGCGTCCCACACGAAGGGCGCGAGCACCGCCTCCGCCTCGGCGGCCATGCCCGCGCGCAGCCGCTGCCGCATTGCCTCTGCCCGGTCCGTCCGCGATGCCACTCCGGCCCCCTCTCGTGCGCACAAGGCGCTCCGGCGTCTGGTGTAGCACAGTCGCTCACGCCTCGACCCGGACGTGGATGGCAAAGAGAGAGCGGTGGAGGCTTGGCCTCCACCGCTCTCGATGGGCACGCCGGTGCGCGCTACGAGTTGGGCGGAGGGACCGGCATCTCCCACTCGTCCGTGATGAGGTCCTCGAGGCCGAGGAGCTTGGCGGCGTTGTCGCGGAAGAACTTGCGGTTGATGTCCGGCGTGACGTCCTTCTTCACCCAGTCGTTGATCCAGCGCGTGGGCGTGACGACCGGCCAGTCCGAGCCGTACAGCATCTTGTCCTTGGCGATCGTCTTCGCGTACTGGATCACCAGCGGATCGAGGTAGTCCGGGGAGTAGCCGCTCAGGTCCATCCACACGTTCGGCTTGTGGATGATCACCGCCAGCCCGTCCTTGTCCCACGGGAACGTGGGGTGGGCGAGGATGATCTTGAGGTCCGGGAAGTCGGCGGCGATGTCATCGATGTACGGGATCGGGCGCATCGTCTCGAGGTGGATGCCGCCGCCGCCGGGCTGGCCCGCGCCGACACCGGTGCTGCCGGAGTGGAACAGGCAGATCAGGCCGAGCTTCGCGCACTTCTCCCAGATGGGGTAGTACTGCTTGTCGTTCGCGTAGAAGTGCTGCGAGCCGGCGTGGAACTTCAGCCCGCGCAGGCCCAGGTCGGCGATCTCGTCCAACTGGTTCAGCGCCCGATTGCCCTTGTGCGGGTCGATGCCGCCGAAGCCGATGAGCTGCTTGGGGTACTTCTTCACCCAGTCCGCCATGACCTTCACGGGCATCGGCGGGTTGCCGGAGATCGTCTCATTGTCCGTCATGAGCATGACGGCCATCGACTCCATGCGGGCGTAGTAGTCCGCGAACTGGTCGATGTCCCAGGTCTGCTGCGAGTAGGCCCGGGCGCCGTAGTGCGCGGCCATGGCTGCACGGGTCCGCTTCTGGGCCTCGCTCATGTACTCCTCCGGGGTCGGAGGGTGCGTGTGGATGTCGATCGCGCGGATCATGCTGGCATCTCGCTCTCTGTGTGTGACGGCGGCAGTCGCCCGGCGGGTGACTCACCCACCTCGCCGGTTGGACGATCCGACGCCGCCGCGCGGCCGACAAATAACGGTTTGATGCCCTGCCGAACACCCTCGCGCGGTCAGCGCGCGGCGGCGCCGAGGTACGTGTACGCCTCCGGCGCGTCGGCGAGCGAGAGATCGCTCACCGGGGCGAGGGTGCGCAGGTCGAACCCGGCCAGGCGGCCATCCTTGGTGCGGTACACCAGCTGGCGTCGTGCGGCATCGATCGCCATGACGCGGTAGGCGTTGGGCGCACCGCCGTCCTGCCGCGCGAGCGGGACGATGCGTCCCGTGCGCGTGCCGCGCACCAGGTCCGCCTCCACCAGATCGCCGGTGGCCGTGGCGTACCACGCAAGCCCGGTCGCGGGATCGACCGCGAAGTGCCGGAAACCGCCGTAGACCACATCGCCGAAGAACGCGACGCCGAGGCCGCCGACCATCGTGACGTCGTCCAGGCTGTAGAAGAGCACGTTGCCGGTGAGCGTGGGCACCACCAGCCGGCGGTGCTTCAGGTCGATCGCCATGTGCCGGGCGTCGCTGGTCAGGCCGCATCCGGGTGCGGACAGGTCGGCGAAGCCGAGGAGATACGGCCCGGCCTCCCCGGTGTCGACGAAGACGGAGCGGATCGCGCTGTGCGAGTCGCTGTACCAGAGCAGTCGGCGCACCGGGTCGAAGGCGACCTCGCGGGAGCTGAGGCGCGCGCCGGGGAACAGGACATCCGGAGACGGGCGCTCCGACCACGGCGGCAGCAGCACACGGTCGGCCTCGCCCGGCACGCGCGCGAGCACGGAGCCGTCATCGTTGGCGACGATCCACCCGGCGTCCGGCGTGGCGAGCACGCCTGCCCCCGGGCCGCGAGGCATCCACGCCAGCACGGCGACCGCGAGCGCGGCCGCGACGAGCAGGCTCATGGCCACCGCGCCGGGGACGCGGAGACCACGCACGCCATCCCGCAGCCGGAGGGGGGAGCTGGAGGGGGCGTGCGTGGCCATGGGGCACCTCGGATCAGGTGAGGCGTGTGCGCGGGCTGCGGACCTAGAGCTTCTTGAACGTCTCCGGGCTGTCGGGTCCCTCCACCACCAGGTGCCCGGCACCGCCCTTCGTGAGCCGGCTCAGCGCGTGGTCGACGAGGACGAAGGTGCCCGGCACCTGCAGCGTGAACTCGACCATCGTGGCGCCGCCGGGGGCGACGCTGACCGTCTGCACGTTCTCCGCCATCGAGGAGAACGAGCCCCAGGTCGCGGCCTTGTCGAAGATCTCGCCGATCACGTGGAACGAGGAGGTCAGATTCGGGCCGCCGACGCCGAAGAAGATGCGGACGCGCTCGCCGACCTTCGCCTTCAGCGCGCGGTCGCCGGTCACCGCACCCATCGCGCCATTGAACGTGACGTAGGTGGGGCGCTCGTCCGCCATCTTCGCCAGGTCGAACTCCTGCATGCCCGGCGTGCCGGTCGGGTTCTTCGTGTAGACCTCGCCCTGGCAGACGTAGAACTCGCGGTCGACCTTCGGCAGCAGCTCGGGCGGCTCGACGACGATCAGGCCGTACATACCGTTCGAGATGTGCAGGTCGATGGGCGCCGTGGCGCAGTGGTAGATGTACACGCCCGGGTTGAGCGCCTTGAACGAGAACGCCTTCGTCTCCCCGATGCCGACGCGCGTCAGCTCCGCACCACCGCCCGGCCCGGTCACCGCGTGCAGGTCGATGTTGTGGCCGAGCGCGGAGTCCTTCGGGTTCTCCAGCGTCAGCTCCACCGTGTCGCCCTGGCGCACGCGGATCATCGGACCGGGGACGGTGCCGTTGAACGTCCAGAACTGGTAGCCGGCGCCGTCCGCCAGCTTCGCCTTCACGTCCTTCACGACCAGGTGGACCTTCACGGTCTGGCTCGTGGTGCGCGTCAGGGCGGCCGGCATCTCGGGAACGGGCATGTACGGCAGGTCCACGGCCTGCGCCGGGGCCGCGGCGGCGGTGCTGCCGCCGCCGCCCGCGACGCGGGCGACGACGGGCTCCGCCGTCTTCCGCGGCGACGCGCCCTTCGACTCCTGCGTGCACGCCGTGCCGAGGACACCGGCCACGGGCACGCTCACGCCGAGGAGGCCGAGCGTCCGGAGCAGGCGTCGCCGTCCGAGGTCGGCCGCGGGAAGCACGGTGTCGGCGGTGTGATCGTCGGCGATGTGGTGGGTGGTCATGGCGGTCCTCCTGGGAACCTCCGCGGTGCTTTGTTGACTCATGCACCAAACGTTGAGTCACAGACTAAGCAGAGCGATCGGGCGCGCCCACGTCCCAAGGTCGGGCGTTTGTCGTGACCTTTGGCACCTTGTCGCGCCGGATTGCGCACCGCACAGTTGGGGTATGCACGTATCGTTCAGCCGCCGATCCGACTACGCGATTCGCGCAGTCCTCGATGTCGCCCGCGCACACGGCGGCCCCCGCCGCAAGCGGCGCGAGATCGCGGAGGCGATGAACGTGCCCCCCACGTACCTGTCCCAGATCCTCGCGGTGCTCGTGCGCGCGCGGCTGCTGGTCGCCTCCGCCGGGCACGACGGCGGCTACGAACTGGCGCGCCCGCCGGCGGAGATCGCGCTCCTCGACGTGATCGAAGTCTTCGAGGGGCCCTCGATGCGCACTCAGCGCTGCCTGCTGCGCGGCATCCCCTGCGCCTCCGACGGGACGTGCGCGGCGCACGACGCGTGGATCGACGCGCAGCAGGCGATGGCGGACAGCCTGGCGCGCACTACCTTCGCCGACCTCGTCGCGCGCGGCCATTCCCGGACCGTGCCGGCGACGATGCCCCCCGCCCCGCACGCCGCCGGTTAGCCCCGGGCGAGGAGCGGTCCGTCCGGCCTCGCGCGGCGCACGTCACCACCACTGATGAGCAAATGTGTTCGTCCCGTGCCCGGATGGAGCGCCGGACGAATATGATTCGGGGACGCAGGGGAAGCGCGCCGGGAGCGGGGCGGATCACTCGGAGGGGGTGCGGGCGATGGTTGAGCAGGAGACGGAGACCGAGGCGGCAGAAGGCGGGCACGAGCGCCAGCTGACGGACGAGATGATCGCCCTCGCGAAGACTCGCGTGGGTGCCCGGCTGACCCGGCGCAACCGCTGGAACACGGAGGCGTCCGCTTCCGCGATCCGCCACTACGCGCAGGCGCACGGCATGGACAACCCGCTGTACTCCGACCCGGACTACGCCGCGAAGACGCGCTGGAAGACGATCATCGCCCCGCCCACCTTCCAGGAGACCGTCGGCATCGTCCCCAAGGGCGAGGAACTGACGCCGGAGGAACGCGAGCGGGCGCGTGACGCGCTCTCCGGCATCCACGCGTGGTACGCGGGCACGCACAACCAGTGGCTGCTGCCGGTGCGCCCGGACGACGTCCTGATCCACCGCTCCTACCAGGGCGACTACATCGAGAAGCGGAGCGAGTTCACCGGCCGCACGGTGCTGGACTACACCTGCGACGAGACGTGGAACCAGCGGGGCGAACTGGTGGCGCGCCGCTGCAACTACTCGATCCGAGGCGGCCGGCAGAACACCTGGGGTGAGCGCAAGAAGTACGCCGAGATCGAGCCGCAGACCTACACGCCTGAGGAGCTGGAGAAGATCTGGGCGGACTACGAACGCATGGAGGTCCGCGGCGCGGAGCCGCGCTACTGGGAGGACGTGCAGGTCGGCGACGAGCTCACGCCCACGGTCTACGGCCCGCTGACGGTGACGGACATGCTCGCCTCCGCCTCGGCGATCGGCCTGCAGATGACCGGCTCGCTGGCGTTCAAGTCCGCGTACAACCTGCGCAAGACGAACCCGCGCATGTGGATGCTGAACGAGCACGGCATCCCCGACGTGATCGAGGCGGTGCACTGGGACCCGTGGATCGCCCGCACCACCGGCAATCCGATGCCCTACGACTACGGCACGCAGCGCATCGCGTTCACGACGCACGTGATCACCAACTGGATGGGCGACGAGGGCTGGCTGCGCTCGCTGGCGAGCCAGATCCGACGCTTCGTCTACATCGGCGACACGGAGTGGGCGAAGGGGCGCGTCACCGGCAAGCGCATCGAGAACGGGGACTCGATCGTGGAGCTGGACGTGTGGACGGAGGACCAGCGCGGCCGCGTCACGGCGCCCAGCCGCGCGGAGGTGATGCTCCCCTCCCGCGAGCACGGCCCGGTGCAGCTCCCGCCGAAGTTCGCCGCGCCGCCGCCCGGCTGGTACGCGCAGTAGCGGACCGCCACCGGGGGATCACGACCCGGCCGCTCGCCCCACTCCGGCGGGCGGCCGGCTAGAACAGCACCTCGTCGCGCACGAGCCGCTCGCGCTCCTCGGCGGACAGGCCGAGGATCTCGCCAAAGACGTACTCGTTATGTTCGCCGAGCATCGGCGCGGGCCGAGGTGGCGGGTAGGCGCCCTCCAGCCGCGCGGCGCGCCCGGGCACGACCATGCCGCCGATCAGCGGATGCTCCAGCGCCATGAACGCGTCCCGGTCGAAGAAATAGTCGTCCGCGACCTGGTCATCCACGCGCAGCAGCGGCGTCGCGGCGACGCCGCGCGCCTGCAGCGCGTCCACCACCGCCTCGCCGCTCTGCCCGCGCGTCCACGCCGCGACCAGCGCATCGAGCTCGGCGAGGTGCTGCTGCCGCGCCGGCAGGTCGAGGAAGCGCGGGTCGTCCGCCCACTCCGGATGCCCTGCCACCTCGCACAGCGCGCGCCACTGCTCCGGCGTGCGCACCGCGATCGCGACCCAGCGCCCGCCGGCGACGGGGTACGCGCTGTGCGGCGCCATCAGCGGGTGGTGGTTGCCCTGCGGCCCGGCGACACGCCCGTTCATCGCGTAGTCGAGGTACGGCGGCGCCATGAGCGCGGCGAAGGCCTCGAGCTGTGCGGACTCGACGTACTGTCCGCGCCCGGTGCGCCGCTGGTGGTGCACGGCGACCAGGACGCCGAGCGCGCCCGACAGCCCGTTGACGATGTCGCCCCACGGCATCTGCAGGTTGCCCAGCAGCAGGCCGTCCTCGTACCCGTTGATGCTGGTCATGCCGACCAGCGCCTCCACCGTCCACGCGTAGGTGGCGTAGTTCCGCAGCGGGCCGCTCTCTCCCGCGCCGGGCATCGCCACCTCGATCAGGTCGGGGCGCAGCGCGGTGAGTGCCGCGTAGTCCAGCCCGCGGCGCTCCAGCACGCCGGGTGAGTAGTTGTTCATCACGACGTCGCTCTGCGCGATGAGCCGCTTCAGCAGATCGAGGCCCTCGGGCTGGTTCAGGTTCAGCGTGATCCCGAGCTTGTCGCGGTTGAGGCTGTGGAAGCCCGCCTGCAGCTCCGGCCAGCGGGCGTCGTCCGCGCGCAGCGCCTCGTCACCGACGGTCGGCCGGCCGATGCGGTAGCCGTCCGGGCTCACGCGGCTCTCCACCTTGATCACCTCGGCGCCGAGCTCCGCGATCATCCGCGACGCGATGCCGCCGACCATGACCGTGCCGAAGTCGACCACGCGCACTCCGGCCAGCGGCCGCGCCTCGGGCGGGGCGTCCGGCGCGGCAGCGGCCGGCTCCCGTGGGGCGACGGGCGCGGTGAGCACCTCGGCGTTGTGCTGTCCGAGGGTGGGCGCGGGGCGCGTCATCTGCATGGGCGTGCCGCGCATGCGGAACTGGAAGCCGGGCACCGTGACGGCGCCGGCGACCGGATGCTCGGTCTGCTGGAAGAAGCCGCGCGCGCGCAGGTGCTCGCTCTCCACCAGGTCGCGCGCATCGAGGATCGGGCCGCTGGGGACGCGGTGGTCCATGAAGATCTGGAGCAGCTCCTGCTTCGTGTGCTGACGCAGCCACTGCTCCACGTGCGCGTCCGCCTCCGCGCGGTACTCGTTCGCCATGGCGAGGCGGTTGCGGAAGCGCGGCTCCTTCGTCCAGTCGGGCTGTCCCATCGCCTCGACCAGGCGGATCCACTGCTGGATCTGGGGGGCGTACAGGAAGACGGGGCCGTCCTTGCACTGCACGACGTGGCTCGGGTACTGGCTCCGCAGCTTCACGGTGGACGCGACGGGGGGCAGGGGCTCGCCCTCCGGGCGTGCCGGCGGGCGGCTCGGTCGCGCCGGGAGGTTCTGCGCGTTGTGCGTGGCGAGCATCTGCGTCTGCGCGAAGTCGATGAGCTGTCCGCGCCCGGTGATCCCCCGCTGCAGGACGGCGGCCATGGTGGTGACGACGGCGCCGAGGCCGGACAGGAGCTCCACCTGGAGCGCGGGCGGCATCAGCGGCGCGCGGCCCTCGGGCCGGTCGGAGTCTGCGCCCAGGCTGCCGGGGTCGGACATCAGCGCGCTCATCGCGGTGACGTTGATGTCGTACCCGGCGAGGCCGGCGTACTTGCCCTCGAGCCCGAACGGCGTGATCGCCGTCACGATCAGCGCGGGAAAGCGCCGGTGGATCGCGTCGAGGTCGAGCGGCACCGCGAGCCGGCCCGCCTCGCCCGCCCCGGCGACGAGGATGTCCGCGTCGGCGAGCAGCGCATCGAGGGACGCGCGGCCCTCGGGGGACGCGAGGTCCAGCGTGACGCCGCGCTTGTTGTAGTTGAGGTACAGGAAGAGGCCGCTGCGTTCCGGGTCCGGCACGTCGCCGGGGAACGGCCCGAAGCGCCGCGCGGAGTCGCCTGCCGGTGGCTCGACCTTCACGACATCCGCGCCGAGGTCGCCGAGGATGCGCGCGCAGAGCGGCGCCGCCGCGTAGTCCCCGAGCTCCAGTACCCGCAGCCCCTCTAGCGCGCCCGCCATACGTCCCCCGTGAGCAGACCGCCCGGTGTCTCCGCGCGACTGTACTCCGGCAGCGCGATCCGGGGGCGCTCGCGGCGTCTACCGCGGCCGCGCCGCCCGCCACGCCGAGGCGAGGTCGAAGCCGGGGGGGCGCGTGAACGTCTCGGCGCCGCGGCGCACCAGCGCGAGCGTGTCGAGCGGCAGCGCCACGAGGCGCCCCGCCTGCACGTCCCGCGCGACGAGGCACCATGCCCCCGCGGACCAGGCGAGGCCCAGCGGCGCGTACGGCCGCTGCCCGCGCTCCTCGTGCCGGCGGATGTGCAGGATGCGACGGTCACGGATGGCGCGGCGCAATCCGCCCATGACGCGGCGGTCCGGGTCCGCCCCGAGGTCGACGAGCACCTCCTCGGCGGCTGCCTGTGCCTCCGCCCGGGCGGCCTGCGGCAGCGCGTCCAGGAGCTTGATCTCCGCGGCCTGCCGCTCCCGGTCGAGGCC
>JBFWQJ010000116.1:0-9142 GCA_050249515.1 Dehalococcoidia bacterium
CCCCGGCGCGCGGCCGCGCCGAGGCCGCTCGCGCGGCAGCCTGGCGGACGTCGCGGACGGCATGCGCTACGCGTGGCGCGACCCGGCGCTGCGCGCGGTGATCGGCGTGAACTTCCTGATCGTGATCGTCGCGATGCCGTACACCATGCTGCTCGCCGGCTTCGTGGAGTCCGTGCTGCATCGCGACGGCTTCGCGCTCGGCATGCTCTCCACCGCGCAGGGCGTCGGCGCGCTCGCCGGCTCGTTCGTCATCGCCTCCGCGGCGCCCCGGCGGCGCGGACGGATGATGATCGGCTGGGGTGCCTTCCTCGGCGTCACGATCGTCGCCTTCGCCGTCTCGACGAACTACTGGCTGACGATGGGGATCATGGTGCTCGTCGGCGCGGGGCAGGCGGGGCGCATGGCGATCGGCCAGGTGCTGATCCAGACCTACGCCGCGGACGAGTACCGCGGGCGCGTGACGGCCGTGTGGTTCATGCAGTTCAGCCTGGTCCAGTTCGGCACGTTCTTCGTCGGCCTGCTGTCCGAGGCGGTCGGGCCGCAGTGGGCGATCGGCGGCCTCGCAGGCGGCATGGTCCTCGCAATGGGCCTCGTCTACGCGTTCGTACCGCGCATGCGCGACCTGGAGTAGCCTGCACCAGCCGGCCCGCGAGGCCGGTCGCCCGGAGAGTCGAGGCCCCCGCTGAGCACGTCGCCCGCCCCGCGCCCCATTGGCGAGTCCATGACGGATCGCCAGAAGTTCATCCTGCTCAACGCACTGATGATGTGCATGCTGGTGGGCGCCCTGGACCACTCCGTCATGGCGACCGCGGTCCCGCGCATTCTCTCCGACCTGGGCGGCTTCCACCTGCTGCCCTGGTTCTTCACCACGTACCTGCTCGCCTCCACCGTGTTCGTCTCGATCGTCGGGAAGCTCTCCGACATGTTCGGGCGTAAGCCGTTCCTGCTCGCCGGGATCGCGGTCTTCTCGGTCGCCTCGATCGCGTGCGGGATGGCGCCCTCGATGCTCGCGCTGATCGTCGCGCGGGCGGTGCAGGGGATGGGCGGCGGCATCATCTTCGCGTGCGTCTTCGCCACGCTGTACGACATGTACACGCCGCTGGAGCGCATGAAGTACGTCGGGTACTTCACCAGCATCTTCACCGTCGCCTCGCTCATGGGGCCGCTGGTCGGCGGTGTGCTCACGGACGGCCCCGGCTGGCGCTGGGCGTTCTACATCAACATCCCCGTCGGCATCGTCGCGGCGGTCCTCGTGCAGTACCTCATGCCGATGACGCGGCGCGAGGCGCGACTGGCCGACGTCGACTTCCTCGGCGCCGGGCTGCTCGCAGGCGCGATCGTCTCGTTCATGCTCGCGCTGGTCTGGGCGGGGGAGCGGTACGGCATCATCGCCGCGCCCACGCTCGGGCTGCTCGGCCTCGCGATCGCGCTCGGCGCCGGCTTCATCGCGCAGGAGCGCCGTCACCCCGAGGCGATCCTGCCGCTGTTCCTGTTCCGGAACCGGCAGTTCGTCCACGCGAACCTGATCATCATGGCCGTGGGCGGCGGCATCTTCTCGTCGGTGCAGTTCATCCCCACGTTCGTGCAGACCGCGCTCGGCGAGCCGGCCACGCTGTCCGGCATCGTGGTGACGCCGCAGTCCGTGCTCTCATCGATCGCCGGCGTCCTCGTCGGCCGGCAGGTCGCGAAGACCGGGCTCTACAAGCGGTTCGTGGTGACGGGCGCGGTGCTGATGCTGGCGGGGAGCGCGCCGATGCTCCTGCTCACCACGGACTCCTCGGCGCTGCCGATCGCCGTCTACATGAGCATCGTCGGCTTCGGGATCGGCAGCGTGATGCCGGTCATGTCCACGATCGTGCAGAACTCCGTGCCGCAGGAGCTGATGGGCGTGGCCTCCAGCGCGCGGCAGTTCTTCATGTTCACCGTGCAGGTCTTCGCCGTCGCCGTCCTGGGACTGCTCTTCACCACCGGCTACGCCCGCGCCTTCTCCGCCGCCGAGGTCGACCGCGCGGCGCTGCCGGCCGGCGTCTACGAGCGCTTCCTTGACCCCACGCTGGCGCTGGACGAGGCCGTCTTCGCCGGCATCCGCGACGAGGTGCTCCGCCAGCCCGAGGGCCAGCGCATCCTCGATGCGACGATCCGCGCCCAGCGCGAGTCCGTGACGGCCGCGACGCACCTGCTGTTCGGCGTCGTGACGGCGGTCGCCGCGCTGCTCGTGGTCCTCGCGGTCACGCTCCGCGAAGTGCCGCTGCGCGGCTCGTTCTCCCCCGCGGACGCGAAGGACGAGGAGCGGGAGGCGGCGGGCGAGGAGCCCGCGGCCGACGTCGCGCCCGTCCCGGGCGCCTAGCGCGTCTTCCCCCGCCCGGTACCCTGTCCCCGCCGAACGGCGAGGTGCGAGTGAAGGAGCGTGGCATGAGGCTCGACGGGCAGCGCGTGGTCATCATCGGCGGGAGCAGTGGCATCGGGCTGGCCACCGCGCAGCTCGCCCGGGCCGAGGGCGCCGACATCACGATCGCCGGCCGCTCCGAGGACCGCCTGCGCGAGGCGCAGCGCGCGCTCGGTGAGTGCGACGTCGCCGCCCTCGACATCGCGGACGCGGGGGCGGTGGAGGCGCTGTTCGCGGACCTGCCGCGCGTGGACCACGTGGTCGTGTCGGCGGGGACGCTCGGCCCCGGCGGCATCGTGAGCAGCGACCTGTCGACGCTGCAGCAGATCGTGGACCAGCGCATCTGGGGCCCGATCCACGCCGTGCGCGCCGCCGCGCCGAAGATGACCGGCGGGTCGATCACGTTCACCTCGGGCGGCATCGCCTCGCGGCCCCGGGCGGGGGCCGGCATGTTCACTGCCGCGCTGTCCACGGTGGAAGCGCTCCCGCGCGCGCTGGCGCTGGAACTGGCGCCCGTGCGCGTGAACACCGTCACCCCGGGCGTGGTGGACACGCCGCTCCAGCACACCGGCGAGGGCTGGGAGGAGCGCCTGCGGGCGCGCGGAGAGGCGCTGCCGGTCCGTCGCGTGGGCGCCGCCGATGAGATCGCCGCCGTGATGGTGATGCTGATGACGAATGGCTACATCACCGGCGAGGTGATCCACGCCGACGGCGGCGGTCGCTTCGTCTAGGCGTCTGACAGGCTCCTGCCACCTGGCCGAATCGCGCCGGCGGCGCGCGGGCGGAGGCTGCGCGCGCCGCCTCGACCTGCCGACAACCGAGGAGTCCCCACTCCCCGGGGCCGGCAGGAGACGCGCATGTGGTGGCTGACGCTGATGGCTGGACTGGCGACGGGCGCGCGCATCGGGCTGTTCATCCACCCGGTGCCGTGACCGCCGCCGCAGTGCGTCGAGGTGGCTAGCGCGGCTCGAAGCCCCAGGCCATCGCATTCCGCAGGAGCTGGCTGAACGCCTCGGTCTCCCACGACCCGCGGAACACGGGCGGGGTGACGCCGCCGGGCGCGACGCTCTCGTCCACGATCGCCTGCGGCTGCGTGGTCGGCGCGTGGTTGTGGCCCAGCGCCACGTAGGCCACGGCCCCCTTGCCCCGGTCACGCACGAAGCCCACGGCGCGCGTCTGCCCGTCCGCCATGAGCCCGGTGTCGAGCTCCTTGTCGTAGACGAACCCGCGTCCGTCCGGCGTGTTGTCCGGGCCCAGCTTCGCGGTCATCAGGACGTGGATGTCCGGCTGGACGTCCAGGATGTACGGCTCGTCCATCGTCGTGAACCTGGACGCGACGCCGCGCATGAGCGGGTGCGCCCCGTCCACCACGTCGACATCGAACTTGCGGGCCGGGGGGTGGTTCAGGAAGAACGCCCCGAGCACCTCGTGGTACGCGGCGCGCAGCATGCGGCGTCGAGGCCGCCCGTCGGGCTGCGACTCGTCCGGCACGCGGCGCGCGCGGCCGCCGCTGGTGCCGTGCAGCGCGAACCAGCGGCCGCCCGCCTCCACCCAGTCCGCGATGAACACCGCCTGCTCGTCGGAGGGGATCGGGCCCGCGGTGTAGGTCACCATGAGGTCCGAGCCGGGCAGCCACTTCTCCAGGTCGTCGAAGTCCCCGGCCACCGTGGTGTGCGAGTGCTCGATCTCGCCGAGCGCCTCCAGGATCCGCCGGCGCGCGTAGTCGTGGTCGTGGCTCGCCGGGTTGCCGGGCGGGTAGCCGCCCACCACCAGGTGCGCGCGATGTCGCTCGGGTGCTGCAACCATACGGACCTCCTCGACTGCCCGCGCAGTATGGCAGACGCCGCGGGGCCGCGCGCGGCTCAGCGCCGGACCGGCGTCCCCCGGTAGCAGCCGAGCGTGTACGGGTACTCGTACGTGGCGTGGTAGTGGTACATGACCGCCGTGCCGCCGTCCCACGGGACCGCGTGCGTGTGCCCGTGGCACGCGTCCAGGTCGGCGTTCGCCAGCGGTAGTCCGTCCTCGCCGCGCCGCCCGAAGATGCCGAAGCCGTCCAGCGCGTAGCCGATCAGCGCCGAATGGCCCGTCCCCGGGTCGTCGATGCACGGCGCCTGGTCGTGGTAGTGGTACTGCCCGCTCCGCTCCGGGTGCCCGCCGCAGGCGTCCAGGATCTCGTGCGCCACGGCGTCTCGCCCCATGGCGTCCAGCGCGTTGAAGATCACGACGCCCGTCGTCATCACCCCGATCGCCCCCATGGGCAGGCACGAGGGTTGTGCAGCCACCTCGGGCCGGGCAGGGACGCTGTAGCGCAGCGAGGTCGTGCGGATCGTGTTCGGGTTGCGGTCGTACTGGTACGCGGGGTCGGAGGGCGAGACGGGGAACTGGCCCAGCGCGTGCGCCGGGACGCCGTTCCCGGAGAGCGTCCGCGTCATCCCGGACAGCTGCGCGCTGAACGCGCTCTCCAGGCGCCTCGATCCGGAGACAGCGAGCTTCGCCGTGTAGTCGAACGTCCCGTCCGACCGGATCCACGGGCCGTCGCGGAACGCGCCGCCGCCGTTGAACGTGCGCTGGCAGGCGTACACGCTCCCCGCCACCGGGCTCGACGCGACCTTGCCGTCGCCGATCGGCAGCCGCGTGAGGTCGACGCTGCCGGAGGAGACCCGGGGAGGCGTGGTCGCGGCCCCGGAGTCCGCGGCCAGCGGCGCGCTCGCGGCGGGCGCGGGCGCGGGCGCCGTCGAGGCTGCGGCCGCAGCCGTCGCCGAGGGTGTCGTGCCGCGCGGCTCCGTAACGGGGGGCGTCGGTGTGTGCGTGTGGCCGTCGGCCGCGGGCGTGGCCGCGTCCAGGCCCGTCGCGCCGCTCGTAGCGCCGGAGGCGCCCGTCACCGCCGCCGCACTGGTCTCCGCGGCCCTCCCGGCCGCGGCGGTGGTGCCCGCCCGGGCCGCCTCAGGCTCCGGCGGCAGCGCCGCCCGGACGCCGCAGGCCACGGCGAACAGCGTGCAGGCCACCAGTCCCGCCAGCCGCCACGCCGACTGGCGCCTCGATGCGATCGGTGCCGTCGATCCCATGGAGATCCCCCTCGTCAGGCCGCGTGCCGTGCGGCCTCGGACACTACAACGCCGCCGAGGCCGGCGGCGTTGCGTGTCCGTGCGAGCGAAGGTGTCCGGGACGCTACTCGAGCGCGCGGGCCTTCGTGTCGTCCTCGTGGCGGAAGAACGAGCGGATGCTCTGCGGGCCGTCGCCGACGATGCCCGGGGTGGTCGTCGCGTCGCGGACGTAGCCGGTGCGGTTGAGGAGCACGCGCTCGTCGTGCGGCAGCACGTCCATGATCTTGTGCATGATCGTCTTCGTCATGCGCAGCGAGCCCGGAGGGAACGAGGCCATGTCGGAGGCCCACTTCTGCGCCTCCTCGATCAGGTCGTCATGCGGGACGACGCGGCTGATCAGGCCGGCCGCCAGCGCGCGGTCCGCGGTCCAGTTGCGGCCCGACATCGCCAGGTCGAACGCCCACTTCGTCGGGATCGTCTGCAGGATCTCGCCCAGCGCGCGCCCCGGCGGGTAGCCGCGGACGACCTCCGGCAGGCCGAAGGTGGCGCGATCGCTGGCGATCGCCATGTCGCAGTTGGCCAGCAGCGAGATGCCGCCGCCCAGGCAGTAGCCGTGCACCACGGCGATCACCGGGCGCGTGCAGTGGCGGATGCCGTCATGCAGCTCGCCGGTGGTCGTCTTCGTCGCCGGCGGTGCCAGGCCCGCCAGTTCCTTCAGGTTGTTCCCCGAGCAGAACGAGGTCTCGTGCGTGCTGGTCAGGCACACCACACCGACGCTCTCGTCCGCGTCGATCTCGGCGACGCACTTCACCACGGCCTCCGCCACGGCGGAGCCGAGGGCGTTGCGGGTGCCCGGGTCGTTCAGGTAGAGCCACGCGACGTTGTCGCGCTTCTCCCAGTAGGCGTGCGCGGTCTTGTCCATCATCAGCGATCCTCCGTTACCTCGGCCGTTCAGCGCCGCGGGAGCATAGGCCCTTTGCCCCCCCCGCTTCCATTACCTCGCTGGTGGCGCACCGGCGATGCCCCCGGGGAACCATTCGCCCCCCGCCGACGTCCGAGGAGCAGCAGCCGGTTCCGCAGGAGGCACCCCGTGAGCACCACCAGCAAGTGGGCCGCCCTGGCCGCCACCGCCGTCGGCCTGCTCGTGCTGGGCGCCGTGGCGTTCCTCTGGCCCGCGCGCGTGGTCGCCGAGCCGGGCGTCACCGTGGGCACGAGGATCGGGACGGACGGCTCGGCGGAGCTTGACCTCCGGGTGGACCGGCTGGAGCCGGGCGCCCCGTACCTGGTGCGCATGAGCGTCCCCCGCACCGGCGGCGTCGCCGCCAGCGTCGGGGTCCTGGGCCGCGTCACCGCGGACGAGGCGGGCGTCGCGCGCCTCGTCACCCGGACGGTCCGCGTGGGCGCCACCGGCGCCGAGGTGCCGCTGGAGGCGGAGTTCCTCGACCCGCCCGGCCGCGAGATCACCGTCGTCTCCGAGTCCGGCGACACGGTCGCCTCGGTCACCGTGTCTGTCCCGCGCTGACGCTGCCGCCCGGTCGGGTATAGTCCTCTCGTGCGAGGCGCCGGGCGCCGGGAAGCGAGACGGATGGGAGCGACGGGCGGCCGGCTGAGAGCACCTGCTCGTCCCGCCGAAGCGGCCGTGACGTCCACCGGCGCGCGCCGGGCCGCCTCGGCGCCGCTCCTCGGGAACCGCGCCCTGGCGCGGCTCACCGCCGTCGATGGCGCCGGGCTGCTGGCCGCGCACCCCGCGATCGCCGCGCACGCCGGCAACCGGGCGGTCCAGCGCCTGGTCGACCCCGTGCAGCGGGACGAGAAGGATGGGCAGCCGCCCGCGGCCTCGACGCCGCAGCCCATCAGCGTGACCCAGATGTCGCACCCGAACGCGGGTGACGTCCCTGGCACCGCGCAGCAGCAGCAGGAGCGCGAGCAGCGACTTACCACCATCGAACGGGCGCTGGGTGAGGCGGAGCACCCGTCCGGCGTCGCGGATTCGACGCAGCACGCCTCGATGACCGGGCCGGAGCCCTCGCACGCGGTCAATACGGTCACGGACCCCACGTTCCGCCGCGGCACCACGGCCACAGACGCCGCGGGGCTCCTACTGGCGGGCGGGACGGCGGTAGACATCGGCATGACGGCGGCCCGCCTGAGCGGCGGATTCAGCGGCACCACGCCGAAGGAGTTTCTCGAGGAAATGGCGCTGGGCGACCTGCTCCCCGGCGTCAGCCTGGGCCTGAACGTGCTCGGCACGGCGGAGTCGGCCTATCGCAGTCAGGCCGCACAGGACCGCGGGGACGCGATGTCCGAAGGCGCCGCGCGCTCCCGCCGGGCGGACCGGGAAGACAGCGCGGCCGGGAAGCAGCCGACCCGCGGCCGTGCGGCGGAGATCTTCGCGCGCGGCGCGGCGGAGCAGCGAGACGAGCGGGATGCGCGCGCGACGGGCGCGATCCTCGGCGGGACGCAGGCGGCATTGACCGCGGCGGGCATCGGGCTCGGCCCGACGCCGGGCGGCGTCGCGGCGCTCGCGAGCGCCGGCATCTTCGGCGTGATGAAGGGCGGGCTCGCCGCATCGCGGTTTGTGCGCAAGAAGATGACCTCCGGCAACGCGGCGATCCACGCCCAGCAGGTGCTCTTCGCCGCCCACAACGGCGACCCGGCGGCGATCGACACGCTGAAGCGCCTGAACGTACCGACCGAGGACCTGGATCAGCCCGACGTGTGGCAGGCGGCCGTGGCGGCGCTCTCCGAGTCGATGCCGCGCGACGAGCCCCGATACCGCAGCGGCGGCTCAGGGGTCACCGGAGACAGCGTCGTCATCGATGACCGGCGACCGGAGGGGCCCTCACCGTACGAGGGCATCGGTGGTGGAAGCCTCGATGAGGACGGCGACGATCGGCACGGCGTTCTGACCTCGACGACGAACCCGCTCGCCGCGAACCCGCAGGCTCAGTCCAACGACAACGACAACGACAACGACAACGAAGCGGCACTCCCGCCAAGTGCCGCCGCTTACGACGGTGCGAACCAGGCGGAGGAGCTTCCCGTCGTGCAGCGGCCACGCGGACGGGCCTCGGCGGCGATCGCCGCGGCCCTGCAGCAGAGCGGCGGCACACCGCCTGCCGCGACGACGCCGAACGTCACCCCCGACCGTACACCGATGTCGGAGGGCCTCCAGCTCGAGGAACTCCCGGACGGCTTCGGCCAGACGTTCTCGACGCTCCCGCCCGCCGCATTCCCGTTCGACCCGACCGGCGACAAGTAACCCGGACAGGACACGAAGAAGCCGCCCGAAGGCGGCTTGTCGAGTCGGTTCATGGCGACCCCGAGCGGGAACGACCACCGCATACCCGTCTACTCGGGTCCCATGGGTGCCGCTAGCCCACGGGTTGGCTCAAGTACCGAATAATTGGGACGATCACAGCCGCCAGTCCATCCAAAGCGCCGTTCAACGTCTCCTTCGACAACCGCTCGGTCTCATCCTTCTTGCCTTCGTGCTGAATCATGCCGATGGCAGCCACGGCGAGCCCCCACTTGAACTGATGCGCGATGAGGGCGTGATTGTCCGGGCGTGCCGCCCGAAGCTCCGTCTTCAGATATGTGTTCCCCATATTCACCAAGTAGTCATCGGGGCCATCTGGGTTCGTCGCGATTCGTAAACCAGTCGACTCGACGAAGGGAGGCGTGTGCCTGTCCCATTCTTCCTGAAGAACCG
>JBFWQJ010000117.1:0-8988 GCA_050249515.1 Dehalococcoidia bacterium
GATCGAGTGGTTCAACGGCGGTCTGTTCGATGGCGCCCCAGTGATCCCGTTCACCCGCGACGAGCTCCGCTCCGTGCGCGATGTGTCGAGGCTGGACTGGTCGCAGGTGGAGCCGGCGATCCTCGGCACGCTGTTCGAGCGCGGGCTCGACCCGGAGAAGCGCGGGCAGCTGGGAGCGCACTACACCGACCGCGAGAAGATCCTCATGGTCGTCGAACCGGTGGTGATGCAGCCGCTCCGCCGCGAGTTCGAGGCGATGCGCGACCGCGTGGAGGCGATCATCGCGGGCCGCGCGCTGAGCCCGGTGACGCAGCGCGGCGCGCGCCGCACCGCGCTCCCCGCGTGGGAGCGCGAGGCCGAGGCGACGTGGCGCGCCTTCGTGGACCGGCTGCGCGCGGTGCGCGTGCTGGACCCGGCGTGCGGCTCCGGAAACTTCCTCTACGTGACCCTGCGGCTCCTCAAGGACCTGGAGCAGCAGGCGATCCACTGGGGCGCGGAGCGGCTGGGGCTGCCCCGCGAGTTCCCGGAGGTGGGGCCGCACAACTTGCAGGGGATCGAGATCAATCCCTACGCGAAGGAGTTGGCCAGCGTCTCGATCTGGGTGGGCCACATCCAGTGGATGCTCGACAACGGCTACGGCTACCCGCGCAACCCCGTGCTGCAGCCGCTCCACAACATCGAGCAGCGCGACGCCATCCTTGCGCGCGACGCCGAGGGCCACCCTGTCCCCGCCGAGTGGCCCGCCGCGGAGTTCATCGTCGGCAACCCGCCGTTCCTCGGCGACCGGATGATGCGCGGCGGCCTCGGCGACGAGTACGTCGAGGCGCTCCGCAAGACGTACGAGGGACGCGTGCCGGGTGGCGCCGACCTCGTGTGCTACTGGCACGAGGTGGCGCGCGATGCGATCGAGCGCGGGCACGCGCAACGCGCCGGTCTGCTCGCGACGAACAGCATCCGAGGCGGCCTGAACCGGCGGGTGCTGGAGCGAATCAAGGAGACCGGCGACATCTTCTTGGCGTGGGCCGACGAGGGATGGGTCGTTGAAGGGGCCGCAGTTCGAGTATCGATCGTCGCGCAAGACGGCGGCGCAGAGGTGGCGCGCGTGCTCGACGGCGTTCGCGTTGGCTGGATCAATAGCGACCTGACGGCCTCCAATGATCTTACGACGGCCCAGCGCCTCGCGGAGAACCGGGCCGGGGCCTACTACGCCGATGTGAAGGCGGGATCGTTCGATGTCGATGGTGCGGAAGCGCGAGTATGGCTTGTGTCTGGGGGCAACCCGAACGGGCGCCCAAACTCTGATGTGGTTAGACCTTGGGTGAATGCAGCCGATCTGGTCCGCCGCCCTCGTGGCCTCTTTATCGTCGACTTCGGGGTCGACATGTCCGTCGAGGAGGCGGCGACCTATGAGGCGCCGTTCGAGTACGTCCGGAAGCATGTAAAGCCTGAGCGCGAGAAGACTCGTCGCGCGGCTTACCGAGAGAACTGGTGGCGACACGCGGAACCTGTACGAGGGATGCGGGCGGCCACTAGCGAACTGCCTCGGTTTGTCGTCACGCCACAGGTTTCCAAGCATCGGGTCTTCGTCTGGGTGGAGCATCCGACGCTTGTGGATCACGCGAACGTCGTGATCGCGCGCGACGACGACTACGCCTTCGGAGTGCTGCAGTCGAGGGCGCACGAGCGGTGGTCGCTGCGCATGGGGACGAGCCTCGAGGACCGCCCGCGCTACACGCCTACCTCCACGTTCGAGACGTTCCCGTTTCCGTGGCCGCTGAACACGGGGGACGACGCGCTCACCTCGGAGCAGCGGGGGCACCGGGACGCCATCGGCGCGGCGGCGCATGCGCTGGACGACGCGCGCAACCGCTGGCTCAACCCGCCGGAGTGGGTGCGACAGGAACCGGACGTCATCCCCTCGCTCCCGCCTCGACTCGTCCCGGTGGACGAGGACGCCGCGAAGGAGCTGGCGAAGCGCACGCTCACGAACCTGTACAACGCACGGCCGGCATGGCTCGACCACCTCCACCGCGACCTCGATGCCGCCGTCTTCGCCGCCTACGACTGGCCCGAACCCCCCGATGCCCTGGACGACGAGACCATGCTCGCGCGCCTGCTCGCGCTCAACCTCGAGCGCGCCGCCGCGCAGGCGGCCTCGCTGCCGGCGAAGTAGCGCTAGTCGCCTTCGCCCAGAGCGTGGACGATGCTGGCGCCTCGTCGGGTCCGCAGAGGGACTGCCTACTTCGGTTCGCCCACCTCGGAAGCCTCAGCCTCCTGGAGGAGCCGGTGGGGCTGAACGCCCAGCGTCGCGGCGAGGCGCAGGATCACGGCGAGCGAGGGGTTCCGACGACCGAGCTCGAGCTCCCGCACGTAGTACGTGCTGATCCCAACCGCGGCGGCAACGTCCTCCTGCGATCGCCCGGCGTCCTGCCGGATTCTCCGGATGACGTGCCCGAAGCTCTTGTTGAAGGCGACGTTCTGTTCCACGAGCAGAGCGTCGGAGACCGAGCGCTGGCCAACGAGCAACTATAGTTGCGATTCGTCGTTTCGCGTCTCATACTGCGCCCGAACGGGGTGGCACATGAAGAACCTCCTCCTGACCGGGCTCCTTGCCTTCGCAGCCCTGCAGGCTGCCCCACTCGTGGCGCCAGACCTTCAGCACCTGGTCCGTGAAGCGACCACGACCACCTTCGCCCAAGCACCCTCGATCCCGTTCTCCGCGCCTGCCCCACTCCCCGCGTTCCGTCTCTACGTCCCCGCCCCCAACACCGACGTCCTCTCGGACGGCGTCGTCGGGGTCACCCTCACCAACGAGTCCTTCTTCGGGATCCCGATCCGCACGGGGCGCGGCACCGCTTTTTACGTCAGCCCCGAGCTCGCCCTCACCGCCGAGCACGTCACCGCCGGCAACACCGGCTCTTATGTCTCCATCGACGGGCAGGTGTTCCTTCGCGTCACCTCCGAGGCACCGACGCTGGACGTGACCCTGCTCACCCCGCACCGCGCAATGCTGACCGCGACGGTCGCCGCGAGGACGCCCCTGCCCACCGTCTACCACCCGCTCCTCGACCGGCGGCCCGCCGTCGGCGAGCAGTTCACGGCGCTCTGTCGCTACGACGCACGCGCGCCGATCACGCCGGTGGTGGCGATGGTCACCAACAGCCGCACCACGATCCTCGAACTCTTCACGGACGGGTCGACGCGGCCGGTGCCGGGGATGGAACTGCGCGTCCTCTCCGGCGACAGCCACGAGGGCTGCAGCGGCGCGCCGCTCGTCGATGGGGACGGCCACACGCTCGGCATCGTCGTGACCGGCGACGACGCGGGCGACTCGATGGGCGTGGTCTCCTCGGTGGACATCCGCGCGTGGCTGCGCGGGCTCCAGGTGCCGGGCTACTAGCGTGGCGCGCGCGGCGACGAAGCGGCGCACGGAGCCGTGCCCGTTCTGCGGCGGGATGGTCCCGCTCGATGCGCTGAAGTGCGCGCACTGCGGGGAGTGGCTCGAGGCGGTCGAGGTTTCGCCGGCGCGGCGTGCCCCGGCCCCGCCTCAAGCCCCTGCGCCCTCGGGGTCGTCGAAGGCGCTCAACACGTTCCTCGCGGTCGTGCTCGGCGCGGTCGTGCTGGTGTTCTACTTCCGGGCGCGCGCCGGCGAGAGCTACGCCGTGCAGGTCACCGGCCACAACGCCGTCGCCGTCTTCCGCGGGCCGTTCGCGAGGTCGGCCGGGACGGGGGCGCTCGCGGGGTTCGGGCAGGCGGCGCAGGAGGTCGACGCCGACTCGGGCGGCGGCGGGGGCACCGTCTGTCGCCTGCGCCACGACGCGGTCTCCGTCGAAGTGCGCGACTCCGGCGTGCTCGGGACGAGCGTCGGCGGGGCGCTCTGCGCCCACCTCCGCGCGCGGGGCTGGGCCCCGGCCTAGCGCCCGAGACCGGCCCGACAGGCGGCCCGGCGCACCGGTCCGAGCCGAGCCGACGCTGATCCTCGGAGCACGGATGCAGGGAGAGCGGGCGAGAGTCACTTGCCGGTACCGATACCGGTACCGTCCACGTGGAATCCACGTGGACGGCCCGACAGCGTCGAAATTGATTCGATTCGTTTCCGTCACCACTATCGCACCGGCACGTGGACGGCGACGTGGACCGGGGAACAGGGTCGTTGCCACCGCCGGAACGGACTCACCCGGGGGCGGTTCCACCGATCGACGTGGAACCTGATCGGCCGCAGGGCGACTACGAAGTCCAGCTCCGAACTCGGGCGCGCGTCATCCTGGGGAGGAGCGCGTCCTCAACGGAGACAGCCTCCTCAGCAGCATCCGGCGCGCGCACCAACGGAGCCAGCGTTTGACGTCCGCGAGGCGCGCTCCTAGACTCCCGACGTTCGTGATCCGCTGGAAGTCGGTGAAAGCCCGACACGGTCGCGCCACTGTTACTGCGCCCGCCTTGTCGAGGTGCAGGAGTCAGACCCGCGGATCACCGGTCAATGGGACGCGTCATCCCGAGGAGGCTCGCCGTGGCATTCGCCGCCGCACCGTCTGATTCCGCCGTTACCCCCATCCCCGCCCCGATCCCCCTGCGCGAGATCGCGCCGTGGGCGGTGCTCGCGTCAGCCCTCGCGCTGGTGCTCGTGTACTTCGTGGGGTTCGAGCAGGGCGCGCTGTCGCTCCTGTCGTCCGACGTGGTGCACGAGTTCGTGCACGACGCGCGGCACCTCGCCGGGCTGCCCTGCCACTAGCGCGCCGCCGCGAGGCGCCCGCTACGAACGCAGTGCACACCCGAAACGGGGACAGACATGACCATGCGTAGCCTGCTGGTCCGCGGCATGGCCGCGGGCCTGGTCGCCGGCATCCTGGCGACGGCCTTTGCCTTCACCGTCGGCGAGCCGGCCATCGAGCGCGCGATCGCGATCGAGGAACAGGGCGGCACCGTCCACAGCCATGGGCCGGCGGCTGCCGTCGCGACGCCCGGCGAGCCCGACGCCCCACCGAGCATCAGTCGCGGCATGCAGAAGACCGTCGGGCTCGTCGTCGGGATGCTCGCGCTGGGCGTGGCGTTCGGCGGCGTGTTCGCGATCGTGTTCGCGCTCGCGCGCGGACGCCTCGGCATCTCGAGCGATCGAGGCACGGCCCTGACGGTCGCCGCGCTCGCGTTCGTCGCGGTCGCGCTCGTCCCGTTCCTCGTCTACCCGGCGAACCCGCCGGCCGTCGGGCACTCGGCGACGATCGCCGCCCGCACGATGGCGTACGTGGGCGCGCTGGTCGTGTCCGTGCTGCTGATGGTCGCGGCTGTGCTGCTGCAGCGGATGCTCGCCGCGACGCACTCCGCGTGGGACGCGACGATCCTCGCCGGCGCGCTGTTCGTGGTGGCGGCGGTCGCGATCGCGCTGCTGCTCCCCGCGTTCTCCGAGGTACCTGCGGAGTTCCCCGCGGACCTGCTGTGGCAGTTCCGGATCGCCTCGCTCGGCACGCAGCTGACCCTGTGGCTCGGCATCGGACTCGCGTTCGGCGCGCTCACCGAGCGCGCGACGAGGCGCGATGCCTGACGACGGCCCCACCGACCGGGCCCCCGCCGATCGTGCGCCGCTCCCTCGCGTCCGCGCGACGAGGAACATCGTCACGCGGTCGGACGGGAAGCTGGTCAACGTCGCCCGGCACCTCGGACAGCTCTTCGTGTGCGCCAACGGCTGCTGCTGCGGCGACACGACGTTCGGCGCGGCGCCCTCGCGCAAGGAGCTGCACCACGCGGAGTGGCAGCGCCGCAAGATGCGCAACCGCGTGCACCTGAACGAGTCGGGCTGCCTCGGACCGTGCCCGCTCGCGAACGTGACGATGCTGCTGATGGACGGACGGACGACGTTCTTCCACTCGATGGACTACGAGTGGCAGGTGCTCGCGCTGTGGGATTACATCGAGCAACAGGTGGAGGCGGGCGGCTACCTGCCGCCGCCGCCGAACCTGGCGCCGTACGCGTTCAACGCGTTCTCCTGGGAGGGCGGCAGCGCTCACGACCTGTCGAGGCCGGTGGAGATCGCCTCGACCGGCGCGAGCGCGCGCAGCGGCTTCGTGTTCCTCACGCAGGCGGACACCGATCTCCTCGCGCTATCGCGCGCCGTGCCGCTGATGGACGCCGATTTTCCGCCCGTGCGCGCGTACACCGTGAACCACCTCCAGTCCGAGGCGGACGCGATCGCCTTCCTCGACCACGTGCTCGCGGACGCGGAGGTCGTGGTGGTGCGGCTGCACGGCGGGCGGCCAAGCCTGCCCGGCTTCGATCACCTCGTGCGGCTCGTGGAGCGCAACGACCTGTGGCTGGTCGCGATGCCAGGGACGGAGGATCTCGACCCGGAGCTGACGGCGTACTCCAACGTGGGCGTACCGATCGCGCACCAGTTGAAGGCGTACTTCCAGTACAGCGGCGTGGACAACTACCAGCAGGCGCTCTACTTCCTGTCCGACCATCTGCTCACCAGCGGCTTTGGCTACCTCCCGCCCATCGAGCAGCCCCGCACCGGCATCTACCACCCGAGCGCGCCCGACCACCGCATCGAGTCGTGGTTGCGCGCGCACGATCCCGCGCGACCGACGTTCGGCGTGCTGTTCTACCGCTCGTACCTGCTCACCGGGAACACGGCGTTCATCGACGCGTTCATCGAGCAGGGCGAGGCGCTGGGCGCGAACATCCTGCCGGTGTTCGCCTACTCGCTGAAGGACGAGGCCCTCGCGACGAGCGGGATGCCCGAGGCGCTCGCGTACTTCCTCGACGACGCGGGCGCGCCGCGCGTGGATGCCGTGATCAACACGATGGCGTTCGCGATGGGATCGGCCGGCGATCCCGCCGTGGACGACGCCGACCACTGGTCCGTCGCCGCCCTCGAGCGCCTCGGCGTGCCGCAGTTGCAGGCGGTCGCGGCGGCGACCAGCGCCGAGCGCTGGCAGGCGTCCGAGGCGGGACTGACGCCGCTGGACGTCGCGATGAACGTGGCGATCCCGGAGCTGGACGGGCGGATCATCACCGTGCCGGTCGCGTTCAAACAGACCGCCGCGCCGGCGCGGGAGGGCGCGCGCGCCCTCGGTGGCGCCGAGGTGGTGCACCATGCGCCGCTCCCCGATCGCATCGCGCGCGTCCTCGGCATCGCGATGCGGATGGCGACGCTGCGCCGGAAGGCGAACGCGGAGAAGCGGATAGCCGTCGTGCTGACGAACCACAACGCGAAGGCGAGCCGCATCGCGAACGCGGTCGGCCTCGACTCCCCGGCCTCGCTGCTGGCGCTGCTCCACCGGCTGCGCGAGGAGGGCTACACCGTCGAGGGCATCCCGCCGGATGCCGACGCGCTGATGCACCTGATCATCGAGCGCGGCCACTACGACCGCGACCTGCTCACCGCGGCGCAGATGCGCGGCAGCCTCGCGCGCGTCGCGCCGGACGTGTACCGCGCCTGGTTCGCCGAGGTGCCCTCGGCACGGCGCGCGCAACTCGAGGGGCAGTGGGGCGCGGCGCCCGGCGTGTACTACGTGGACGACGACGGCACGATCGCGCTCGCTGGGCTCGAGTTCGGGCACGTCTTCGTCGCGGTGCAGCCGCCTCGTGGCTACGGCATGGACAAGACGGCGATCATGCACCGCCCCGACCTGCCGCCGCCGCATCCGTACGTCGCGCTCTACCAGTGGCTCGCGCGGGGCGCCTCGGACGGCGGTTGGGGCGCGGACGCGGCGGTGCACATGGGCAAGCACGGCTCGCTCGAGTGGCTGCCGGGCAAGGGCGTCGGGCTGTCGGCCGAATGCTTCCCCGACCTGCTGCTGGGCGATCTGCCCCTCGTGTACCCGTTCATCGTGGACGACCCCGGCGAGGGCGCCGCCGCCAAGCGCCGCGCGCACGCGGTGATCGTCGACCACCTGCCCCCGCCGATGACCACCGCCGGCACGTACGGCCCGCTCGCGCGCATCGACCGGCTGGTGGACGAGTACTACCTCCTCGAGCAGACCGACCCGTCGAAGCTGCCGTTCCTGCAGCAGGAGATCTGGGAGGTGATCCGCGAAGCGCGACTGGACGCCGACCTGTCGCTGCTGCTGAACGCGGACGGCGCGACGGCCAATCACATCCACATCTGGGACCCCGCAACCCACGAGGACGGCGTGCCGTTCTCGCTCTCAGACCTGACCGGCTCCGACTTCCGCCACCTGGTCGAAGCGATCCATGCGTACACGCACGAACTGGGCACCGCGCCGATCCGTGACGGGCTGCACACGCTCGGGCAGCCGCCCGAGGGCGACCGGCTGATCGAGATGCTCGCGATGCTGACGCGCCTGCCGAACGGCGCTGTCCCGTCGCTGCGCCGCGCGGTCGCCGCCGCGATCGGCCTCGACCTCGATGCGCTCGTCGAGGCGCCCGGCGCGCCCCTCGACGCTCCGCCCGCGCTCGCCGCGCTGCGCACGATCACGGACGCCCCGCAGCACGCCGCCGCCGACGCGATCGAGACGATCGACGGCGCCGTGCGCGCGATCCTCGAGGCACTCGCCGCGCGCGACTTCGACGCCGGCGCGATCGATGCGGTCGCACGCGACGTACTGCACGCGACGAGCGCGGACGTCGAAGCGACGCTGCGCTTCGTGTGCACCTCGGTCGTGCCGGGTCTGCGACGGACGCCCGAGGAGATGACGCACATCCTCGACGCGCTCGCGGGGCGGTACGTCCCGCCGGGACCCAGTGGCGCGCCCACGCGCGGCATGGCGCACGTGCTGCCGACGGGGCGCAACTTCTACGCCATCGACCCGCGCGTCGTGCCGAGCCCGACGGCGTGGCAGACCGGCCAGCTGCTGGCGCAGGGCGTCCTCGACCGTTACCTGCGCGATGAGGGCCGCTACCCGGAGTCCGTGGGCCTGTCGATCTGGGGCACGAGTACGATGCGGACCCAGGGCGACGACATCGCCCAAGTGCTGGCACTGCTCGGCGTGCGCCCGCGCTGGCAGCCGGAGAGCCGCCGCGTGGTGGGCCTCG
>JBFWQJ010000118.1:0-8973 GCA_050249515.1 Dehalococcoidia bacterium
GTCCGGCAGGCGCCGCACGCCTCGCTCCAGGACAACGTGAACGCGGCGATCCTGCAGACGATCGCGCGGTCGCTCAACACCTCGATCACGACGCTTATCACCGTCACGGCGATGGTGCTGCTGGGCGGGGCGACGATCCAGTCGTTCCTGCTGGTGATCCTGATCGGCGTGATCGCGGGCACGTACTCCAGCATCGGCCTGGCGGCGCAGCTGCTGGTCTCGTGGGAGCTGGGCGAGCTCGACCGGTTCATGTTCTGGCGCCGCGGCAGCCAGGCGCCCGCCGAGCAGGCCGGGTAGTCCTCGCGGCGTCGGCGCCGCCCGCCTAGCCGGCGGGCGGCCGCAGCGACTCGTGCAGCACGCGCGCGTCCCCGTGGCGGCGCGTCACCGCATCGCGGTCGAGCGCCTCGAGGATCGCCTGCGCCGACCGTCGGTTCGTGTCCAGCGCGTCCCGCGCCTCCGCCAGCGTCAGCTCGCGGCCGTCCTGCAGCAGCGCGATGATGCGCGCGCGCACCTCCGCGTACGCCTCGCGTGACAGCACCGTGCCGTCGCCGCAGTCGACCACGCGGCCGGCGCCCTCCAAGTAGGCCATCAACTCCGGGTCGATGTTCTGGCGTGGCGCCTGCGTGCCGCCGTCGCGCAGCGCCCGCTCGATGCGGTCGACCTCCGCCTGCTGCGCCGGCGTCAGCGCGGGCGTCCACGAGGCCTCCATGAAGCCGTCCCCGCGCGCCTCGATCTCCGGGGCGAGGCCGCCGAGGACCGCCGTGAACTCCCGCTGCGGGAGCTTCAGCACGCCCCGCAACTCCTCGCGCGGCATCGACCAGCGCAGCGGGCGCGCCGCGTGGAAGGCCGCGAGGGCGCGCGCGACCTCGTCCGCAAGGCGCGCGTGACCACCCGCGGTGAGCAGGACCGGCTCGCCGGTGGGTGCGGGGAACGCCCGCACGGCGCCGTCCGTCTGCAGCAACTCCATCGCGGCGGCGAAGTCATCCGCGCTCGCCTCTACCGCCGCGCGCAACGCCGAGGCGGTCGTGGGCTCGCTGCGCTCCAGCGCGGCCAGCACGCGGCTCTCCGGCGTCCCGGCGGCTCGGGCCTCCAGGCGCTCCACGGTGGCCGCGCTGTGGCGTCGGTGCCGCGGCGGGTTGACCTCCACGATCCGTCCGCCGCCCACGGTCTCGTCCGACAGGCGCAGCACGAACAGGTCGCCCGGCACCGCCGCGATCGGCTCGGCGAGGATCACCTGCGCCCAGCCATCCGCATCGCCCGGGATCTCGTCGGACGCCTCGCCCGCGTCCACGGCGACCGTGCGGCTGCCGAGGACACGCACGCGCCCCTGCACCTCGGCGGAACCGGCGTGCACGGCGACGCGCAGGTTGTGGCGGATCGGCCGGTCCGGGAGGACGTGGAGCAGCGCGTCGAACGCGCGCACCGGGACGATGCGCCCGGGCGGCGCGAGCACCTGGCCGCGCGCGATCTCCTCCACGGCGACGCCCGCGAGGTTCACCGCGGTGCGCGTGCCGGGGAGCGCCTCCTGCACCTCGTGCCGGTGCGTCTGCAGGCCGCGGATGCGCGCGGTGGGGCCGCCGGGGGCGACCTCCATGGTGTCGCCCACGCGCAGCCGGCCGTCGAGCAGCGTCCCGGTCACCACGGTGCCGAACCCCGTCATCGTGAAGACGCGGTCGATGCCGAGGCGTGGGCGGCCGATGTCGCGCGGCTCGGTGGTCGCGTCCAGCGCGGTGTCGATCGCGGCACGCAGGTCGTCCAGGCCCGCGCCGGTGACGCTGGAGACGCGCACGAACGGGGCGTCGGCGAGGCTGGTGCCGGCGAGGAACGCGCGCGTCTCCTCCTCCACCAGGTCGGCCCAGTCCTCGTCCACCAGGTCGCACTTGGTCAGCACGACGACCGCGTTGCGCACCTCCAGCAGGTCGAGGATCTCAAGGTGTTCGCGCGTCTGCGGCATCACGCCTTCGTCCGCCGCGATCACGAGCAGCGCGAGATCGACGGCACTGATGCCGGCGAGCATGTGCCGCACGAAGCGGACGTGCCCGGGGACATCGACGATCGACACCTCGCGCCCGGAGGGCAGCGTCATCCACGCGAAGCCGAGCTCAATGGTCATGCCCCGCTCCTGCTCCTCGCGGAGCCGGTCGGGGTGTGTGCCCGTGAGCGCCTGGATGAGCGCGGACTTGCCGTGGTCGACGTGGCCGGCGGTGCCGATGACGAACATGGGAGGGAGTGTAGCGAGCGTCAGCCCGCGAGCGGGTGCACGAGCAGCGTCCGCCACTCCGAGGTGTCAGGCCCGCTCTCCGGTCCGGCGAGGAAGTGCTCCCGCAGTCCCGGCGCCGTGACCTGTCCGTGCGCCCGGAGCCACGCGTCGAACTCGCCCCACGCGGCGCCCAGACCTTCGTACCCGCCGTGGTAGACGGTCTGCGCGGCGCGCACGGAGGGGAGCTCGCCCGCGTACACGCGTCCCGCGGGAGCGACCGGCGTCGCGACGGGGAAGCCCACCTCGAAGTCGAACGTCGCGTCGGTCACCTCGAAGTGGCGGTCGAACAGCGGGCCGGCCGGGGCGATGCCCTGCGCGGCGAGCGTCCGCGCGACCTCCTCGATCGCGGGGCCCATCACGGCCTGGATCTGATCGCGCGGGATCGTGAGGTGGATGACGGCGGTCTGGGCGGCCTCGGTGGTGACGATCGCCGGGGTGTCGATCACAGGAGGCCCCCGGCCTAGTGGTCGTGGCCCGCCGCGGGGTCCGCCGGCGGGTCGGGGAGGATGTCGACAAAGACCTCGTTGGAGAGGAGCAGGCCGCGGTCGGTGAGCCGGAGCCGGCCCTCGACGCGCTCGATCAGGCCGAGCGCCTCGTGCTTCGCGATCGCGGGACCGAACGCTTCGTCCGGCGACGCGCCGAAGCGCGAGGCGAAGCCGGCGAGGTCCACCCCGTGCATGAGCCGGAGCCCGAGGATCATCGCGTCCGCGCGCTGGGTCGTCTCGTCCGGCGTCTCGCCGCCGGCGACCTGCCGCAGCTCGCCGTGGCCGGTGGCCGCGCGCTCCTCCCACGACTCGTTCACCGCCTCGACATAACGGTTGGGCGCGTCGACGTTCGCGATGCGGCGGCCGAGGAAGAATGAGTGCGCGCCGGCGCCGAGGCCGAGGTAGGGCTCGGCGTGCCAGTAGACCAGGTTGTGGCGGCACTCGCGGCCGGGCTGCGCCCAGTTGGAGATCTCGTACTGCTCGTAGCCCGCGCGGGCGAGGCGCGTGCGCGTCCATTCGTACTGGTCGGCGGCGACGTCCGGGTCGGGCTCTTCGATCTGGCCCTTCGCCACCTGGTAGTAGAGCGCGGTGCCCGGCTCCACCGTCAGCGCGTAGCAGGAGAGGTGCTCCGGCGCGAGGTCGAGGACGCGCTCCAGCGTGTCCTGCCACTTCGCGAGCGGCTGCCCCATGATCCCGAAGATCAGGTCCAGGTTCAGGTTGTCGAACCCGGCCGCGCGTGCGTCGCGCACCGCCTCGACCACGCGCTCCGGCGAGTGCAGCCGCTCGAGGAGCGTGAGCTCCTCCGGCTGCAGCGACTGCACGCCCATGGACAGCCGGTTCACGCCGAGCGCGCGCAGGCCGTCCAGGTGCTCGCGCGACAGCTCGGTCGGGTTCGCCTCGAGCGTCCACTCCACGTCGGACGAGACGTTGAACTGCTCGCGGATGGCGGCGGTGATCTGCGACATGTCGTCGAGCGACGTGAGGCTGGGCGTGCCGCCGCCGAAGAAGACCGTGTCGACGGTGAGGTCCTTCGCCGCGGGCGCCCAGAGGGCCATCTCCCGGATCAGCGCGGGGGTGTAGTCCGCGACCAGATGCCCCGGCAGGCCCTCGTACGAGTTGAAGTCGCAGTAGCCGCACTTCGCCGTGCAGAACGGGATGTGCAGGTAGAGCGCCAGCGACCGCGAACGGTCGGCCGAGGTGGGCGTCGGGGCGGGCTGGGTGGTCATGCGGTCAGGGTACCAGCGGCCCCGATGGGGAGCGATTGGGGGCGGGCGCCTCGGCCGCACGCGCCGTGGGGGCTGCCCCCTCACACTCCGGCGGAATCTGTCAGTCTGCTGCGGACGCCGGGCGGGGGGCCGCCCCGGTCGTCGCCTCGATGACCCCGGACACCCGCCGTGGCCGAGGTACTATGCCTGCCTCGAATGGGACGCATCGCACGAAGGCGGGACACGCGTGGCAGTACTGACGGCGGAACAGGCGGAGTTCCTGAAGGCGCATCGGCTGGCGGTGCTCGGCACCGGCAAGAAGGACGGCTCCCCCCAGCTCTCCACGATCATGTACCTGGTCGAGGGTGACCAGATCGTGCTGGGCGTGTCGAACGACCGCGCGAAGTGGTTCAACGCGAAGCGGCAGCCGAAGGTGGCGCTGCTCGTCCTCGACGGGCGGAAGCAGCTCATCGTCTACGGGACGGCGGAGTGCATCGCGGGCGAGCCGGAGCGCGCGGCGATCACGCGACGCATCCGCAAGGCGGTGGGCACGAACGTCCCCGCGGACGACCTGAGCGACGAGGACTACGGGAAGCAGCTGGACGAGCAGAAGCGCGTGATCATCCGCATCACGCCGACGAGCGCCTTCTCGAACGACTAGGAGCCGCCCATGCCCGTCTCGCCCGAGGTCGCGACCGAGCTGAAGGTGTTCCTGATCGCCGCGGACCGCGTGATCGCCGCCGCCGACGGCCTCGACGCGGAGGCGCTGAACTGGGCGCCGGCGGCGGACGCCAGCTCGCTGTCGGCGCTCGGGCTGCACGTCCTCGGGATGACCCGCCAGAACGTGCTCACCACGATCTGCCGCCTGGAGGAGTCCGATCGCGTGCGGGAGGTCGAGTTCACCCCGGCCGAGGAGACCGGCGCGACGCTCGCCGCGCGCTGGGCTGACCTGCGCCCGCGCATCGTCGCCGCGCTGGAGGCGCTGCCGGGCGAGGCGCTGGACGCGATGAACGCGCACCACACCTGGGGGCAGGTCTCGACGCGGGAGATCCTGCTGCGCATGGTCACCCACGCGTACGAGCACGCCGGGCAGGCCGAACTGACCCGCCAGCTCCTCGACGCGCGGGCGGCGTAGCTCCCCGGCGGTCGAACCTCGGCGCGCGGCGTGCGACACTCGCGGTTCGAGGGGGCCCGAGGTCCCCGGCTGAGTCGCGAGGTGTCGTGGTGCTGAAGACGCATGGGTGCGGTGAACTGCGCGCGGAGCACGCGGGCGAGCGGGTGACGCTGGCCGGCTGGGTGCACCGCCGCCGCGATCACGGCGGCCTGCTGTTCCTCGACCTGCGCGACTCCAGTGGGATCGTGCAGGTCGTCTTCCGCCCGCAGGACTCGCCGCAGGCGGCCGCGATCGCGGAGGGCGTGCGCGCGGAGTTCGTCGTGCAGGTGCGCGGCGAGGTCGCCCCGCGCCGCCAGGGCACCGAGAACCCGGACATGGCCACCGGCGCGATCGAGGTCATCGCCACGGAGGCGTCGATCCTCAACCCCTCCGAGACGCCGCCGTTCTCGATCGCCGAGGAGACGAACACCGGCGAGGTGATGCGGCTGCGCTACCGCTACCTGGACCTGCGGCGGGAGCGCATGGCGAACAACCTCCGCCTGCGCCATCGCGTCGTGAAGTTCATCCGCGACTTCATGGACGCGCGCGGCTTCCTGGAGGTCGAGACGCCCACGCTGAACCTCGCCACGCCCGAAGGGGCCCGCGACTACCTCGTCCCGTCGCGCGTGCACCCGGGCGCGTTCTACGCGCTGCCGCAGTCGCCGCAGCAGTGGAAGCAGCTGCTGATGGTCGCGGGCGTGGACAAGTACTTCCAGATCGCCCGCTGCTACCGCGACGAGGACCTCCGCGGCGACCGCCAGCCGGAGTTCACGCAGCTGGACGTGGAGATGGCCTTCGTCGAGGAGGAGGACATCCTCAACCTCGTCGAGGAGCTGTACGTGCAGATGGCGGAGGCGGTCGCGCCGCACTTCACGCTGCCGTCGCCGTTCCCGCGCCTGACCTACGCCGAGGCGATGGAGCGGTTCGGCTCCGACAAGCCGGACATGCGCTACGGGCTGGAGCTGCACGACTTCACGGACAGCATCCGCGGCACCGAGTTCCAGGTGTTCTCCCGGGTCATCGAAGAGGGCGGGCGCATCCGCGGCTTCGTGGTGCCGGGCGGCGGCGACATCCCGCGCCGCGGCATCGACGCGCTGACCGAGGTGGCGCGGGAGGCGGGCGCGAGCGGCCTCGTCTGGGCGCAGTTTGCCGGTGACGGCCCGCTGGACGCGCTGACGGCGGACGACGTCCGCTCGCCCGTCTCGCGGTTCTTCACGCCGGAGCAACTGGGCGCGCTGGCCGCGGAATGCGGCGGCGTGCGCGGCGACGCGCTGCTGCTGGCGGCGGGGTCGGACGCGCTCACCTCGAAGGTGCTGGACGCGCTGCGGCGCCGGGTCGCGGAGGACCGCGGGCTGGCGGATCCGAACGCGCTGGCGTTCCTCTTCGTCACCCAGTTCCCGATGTTCGAGTGGGATGCCGACGGCGAGCGCTGGTCGGCCGTCCACCACCTGTTCACCGCACCGTACGAGGAGGACCTGCCGCTGCTGGAGACGGACCCGGGGGCGATGCGCTCGCACGCCTACGACATCGTCTGCAACGGCCAGGAGATCGCCTCCGGCTCCATCCGTATCCACTCCCGGGACACCCAGATGGCGGTGTTCCGGACGCTGGGGATTGGGATGGAGGAGGCGCGGGTGAAGTTCGGCCACATGCTGGACGCCTTCACCTATGGCGCGCCGCCCCACGGCGGCATCGCGCCGGGCATCGACCGGACGGTGGCGCTGTTCGCCGGAGAGCGCGACATCCGCGAGGTGATCGCGTTCCCGAAGACGAAGTCCGCCTCCGACCCGATGACCGGCGCACCGGCCCCGGTGGCCCCGCAGCAGCTCTCCGACGTCCACATCGCGCTGGACGAGGAGGCGCGGCTGGCGCTGGAGGAGGCCGCGACGGGTGCCCCCGCGGGGGACGAGGAGTAGGCGGGGGCCGCCTCCGGCGCGCCCCGGGCGCCGGTCCGGGCCTCGGGCGGACGTCCGGGCACCCGGGCATGCGTCCGGCGGCGACACATCTGCGTAACGTCTGCAACGTTACGATATGCTCTGCTCCCACCGCACCGGGCGGATGCCCGTGAGATGAGCGATTGCCGATGCGTCAGAACCGAATGCTCGCGATCCTGCTGGGGGTGCTCGCCACCCTCGTGCTGGTCATCGGAGGTCTCTCCGCCGTCCTGATCCTCACCGGGCAGGGTGGCAGTAGCGGGACGGCCTCGTCCGGCGGATCCGATTCCGGCAGTGGCGCCGCGGCGGCCACCGGACGGCTCCGCATCCCCGGCACCGACCCGAGCACCATGGACCCGCACCTCGCGAGCGACGCGACCTCCGCCGAGTACATCGTGGAGGTGTTCAGCGGGCTCGTGACGATCTCGCCGAAGCTGGAGCTCCAGCTCGACCTGGCGAAGTCCGTGGACGTGAGCGCTGACGGCAAGGTCTACACGTTCGTCCTGCGCGACAACGCCGTCTTCCACGACGGCCGCCGCGTCACCGCAGACGACGTGAAGTGGTCGATTGAGCGGGCCGCCTCGCGGCAGCTGAACTCGCCGACCGCGATGAGCTACCTCTCCGACATCGTCGGCATGGCGGACTACTTCCAGGGCAAGGCGCCGAGCATCCGAGGCATCGAGGTCGTGGACCCGGCGACGATCCGGTTCACGATCGACGCGCCGAAGCCGTACTTCCTCGCGAAGCTCTCCTACCCCACCTCGTTCGTCGTCGATCGGAAGCAGGTGGAGGCGAACCCGCGCAACTGGACGCGCCAGCCGAACGGCACCGGCCCGTACCGGCTGACCGAGTGGCGGCTGGGCGAGCGCATCTCGCTCACCGCGTTCGACAAGTACTACCTCGGCACGCCGAAGCTGAAGGAGGCGGTGTACCTGATCTCCGGCGGCTCCATGCTCACCCGGTTCGAGAACAATGAGCTGGACATGGCCTCGCTGAGCATCAACGACATCGACCGCGCGCTGGACCCGAGCCAGGCGCTGAGCAAGCTCTACACCTCCAGCCCGCAGTTCTCCATCTCGTACATCGCGTTCAACAGCAAGCTGCCGCCGTTCGATGACCCGGCGGTCCGCCGCGCGATGGCGATGGCGATCGACCGCAAGAAGATCGCGGACGTGACGTTCAAGAAGATGCTGGCGCCAGCGACGGGGATCATGATGCCGGGCCTCCCCGGCTACACCCCGGACGACAAGTCGCTCCCGTTCAACCCGGACATGGCGAAGGCGGAGCTGGCCAAGTCCAAGTACGGCACCGGCCCCGGCAAGACGCCGATGCCCGTCATCACCATGACCGAGGCTGGCGGCGGCGCCTCCGCGGGCATCGACACGCAGGCGTACATCGAGCAGTGGAAGACGATCCTCGGGCTGAACATCGAGATCAAGCAGCTCGACTTCGCCTCGTTCATCGCGGATCAGCACGACAACAAGCTGCAGATGTTCAACGCGGGCTGGGTGATGGACTATCCGGACCCGGAGGACATCCTGGACCTGAAGTTCCACAGCCAGTCGCCGCTGAACGACCAGCAGTACGCCAACCCGCAGGTGGACCGGCTGCTGGACGAGGCGCGCACGCTCCAGGACACGGAGCGCCGGCTCAACCTCTACCGCGACGCCGAGAAGCTGATCATCCAGGATGCCACCTGGATCCCGCTCTACTTCTCGCTGTCCCACCAGGTGGTCAGCCCGAAGGTGAAGGGGTGGTTCGAACCGCCGATGGTGCTGCCGCGCCTCCGGTTCGTCGAGGTCACCCAGTAGCGACCGGCGTCGAGGGGCGCGAGCGGGGAGGGGAAGCGTGGGCGCGTACGTCATCCGACGGCTGCTCTGGCTGCCGGTGCTGCTGCTCATCGTGTCCTTCAGCACGTTCGCCCTCGCGCGGTACG
>JBFWQJ010000119.1:0-8957 GCA_050249515.1 Dehalococcoidia bacterium
GATCTTCGTGATCGTCGCGAAGGGCGTGGAGAGCCACCTGACCGTGGACGAGGCGCGCATCGGCCTGATCAAGCTGGGCATGGACACTGAAGTCAGCGTCCCGGCCTACCCGGACAAGGTGTTCAAGGGCAAGGTCGGCACCATTGCGCCGCTGGGCGACGCCCGCGCGCACACCTTCGACGTCACGGTCTTCGCGGAGGACCCGCAGAACCAGCTCAAGCCGGGCATGTTCGCGCAGGTCAACGTGGTCGCCGCCACCAAGCCGAACGCGATCCTCGTCCCGACCGCCTCGATCGTGCAGCAGGGCACCAACTCACGCGTGTTCGTGGTGGCGAACGGCAAGGCGAGCGCGAAGACCGTGAAGACGGGCATCGCCGACGCCACCAGCACCGAGATCACCGAGGGCGTCGCGGCCGGCGACCAGGTCGTCACCGTGGGCCAGAACGTCCTGCGGGACGGGCAGGCCGTCGCCGTGGCCACGCCGGGCGCCGGGGGCTCGCGATCGGGCGGCGGGGCTGCCTCGGCGACGCCGGGGGGCGCCTCCGGTGCGACGGGAAGCGCGGGGACGCCGAAGGCGACCGGGAGCGGCACGCCGGGGACACGTCCAAGCAGCACCCCGACGCCGTAATACGGGAGTAATGCGTCGGGGAGGGGTCCGCAGGTGGGTCTGACTCGGCTTTCCATCCAGCGACCGCTCTCCATCCTGATGATCATCCTGGGGATCGTGCTCATGGGCGCGATCTCCTACACCCACCTCCGCGTCGACCGCCTGCCACCGATCGACATCCCGTTCCTCGGGCTGAACGTCCAGTACCCGCAGGCCTCCGCGCAGGACGTGGAGTTGCTGGTCACGCAGCCGCTGGAGAACGCCGTCGCCGGCCTGTCCGGTGTCACCTCGGTCTCCTCGACGTCGAGCGAGGGGCGCTCCTCCGTCACGATCCGCTTCGCGAACGGCACGAACGTGGACGCCGCCGCGCTGGAGGTGGGCCGACGCGTCGCCGCCGTGCGCCGTCAGCTCCCCGCCGACGCCACGGAGCCGACGATCTTCAAGGCGGACCCGAACGCCAGCCCGATCCTCAACATCGCCCTCACGGGCGCGCCGGTGGAGTTGCTCTTCGACCTGGCGAACACGGCGCTGCAGCCGGCGCTCCAGTCCGTGCCGGGCGTCGCGAGCGTGACGATCTCGGGCGGCCTGGAGCGCGAAATCCAGGTGCAGGTCGACTACGCGAAGCTCGCCGGGTACGGGGTGACGATCCAGCAGATCTCCAGCGCGCTGACGGCCGCGAACGTCACCGCGCCCGTCGGCTCGCTGGACCAGGGGACGAAGACGCTGAACATGCGCGCGGTGGGCGCGGTGCAGGAGTTCTCCGGCCTCGAGCAACTCGTCATCCTGCAGCCGGCGACCGGTGGCCCCGTGCTGCTCCGCGACGTGGCGAAGGTGACCGAGGGCACCAAGGAGCAGACCGCGTTCCAGCGCATGAACGGCGCGGAGGCGGTGGGCCTCACCGTGGTGAAGCAGTCCGATGCGAACGAGCTTCAGGTCGCTGGCGACGTGAAGCTCGAACTCGAGCGGCTGCGCGGACTGCTGCCCGAGGGCACCGAGCTCAAGATCACCAACGACAACTCGATCTTCACGCAGTCCTCGCTCGATGCGATCCAGCGCGACCTGCTGCTGGCGATCGTGCTGGTGGGCGTGGTGATGCTGCTGTTCCTGCACCAGTGGCGGAACACCGTGATCGTGCTCCTCGCGATCCCCACGGTGCTGATCAGCACGTTCCTCTTCATGTTCGCGCTGGGCTTCACGCTCAACATCATGACGCTCATGGCGCTCGCGCTCATGATCGGCATCCTCGTCGACGACTCAATCGTCGTGCTGGAGAACATCCACCGGCACCTGGAGATGGGCGAGAGTCCGATCCGTGCGGCGCTCAACGGGCGCAGCGAGATCGGCCTCGCGGCGATCGCGATCACGCTCGCGGACGTCATCGTCTACGCGCCGATCGCGTTCGTGTCGGGCACGGTGGGGCAGTTGTTCCGCCAGTACGGCCTGACGATCGTGATCGCGACGCTCCTGTCGCTGATCGTCTCGTTCACGCTCACGCCCATGGTCGCCTCGCGCTGGATGAAGCACGAAAGCGGCGAGGGCACCGGGCCGTGGGCGTGCTTCGGCCGCGCGTGGGACCGCGCCTTCGGCCGCCTCGGCGACCTGACGGCGTGGTCCGTGCCGTACTTCGTCCGATCGAGGTGGCTCGTGACGGCGGGGGCGATCGGCTCGCTGGTGTTCTGCGGCGTGCTGCTGAAGATGGGGGCGCTGGGCACCGAATACGCCCCGCAGGAGGACGACGGCAACCTCCGCGTCTCGCTCAACATGCCTGCGGGCACCTCGCTCAGCGCGGTGGACGACGCCACCCGGCAGCTCGAGGATCGCCTGCAGGCGATCCCGGAGGTGAAGAACCTCTTCACCACCGTCCGTGGCGGCGGTTCGAACATCGCCGTGGAGATCGGCGCGAAGCACGACCGTCACCGCTCCGCCACCGAGATCGCGGACGAGATCCGCGCCGTGGGCCGTACCGTGCCCGGTGCGCAGGTGAACGCCTCGATCAACAGCCCGCTCGGCGGCGGCGGCGGCACGAACTCCGTGCAGGTGCAGGTGAGCGGCCCCGAGCTCGACACGCTCACCCAGATCGCGACGCAGGTCCAGGCGATCGGCACGAACGTCCAGGGACTCAGCCCGCTCCAGAGCAGCGGCCTGCAGGCCTCGCCCGAGCTGCACATCCGCCTCGACCGCGCGCGCATGGCGCAGCTCGGCGTCACCTCGCAGTCCGTCGCGAGCATCCTCCGCACGAGCCTGACCGGCAGCACGGTGAGCACCCTGCGCCGCCCCGGCGAGCCGCAGGTGGACATCACCATCGTCGGCGCGCCGCAGAACCGCGCGAGCCTGAACGACCTGATGGCGGTGCCGGTGGCGGCGGCCGGCAACAACGGGCAGCCGGTCACCCTCGGCCAGATCGCGCGCATCGAGCCGGGCAGCGGCCCGGTGCAGATCCAGCGCACCGACCGCAACCGCACGCTCACGCTGCGCGCCGCGGCCAGCGGCCGCCCGCTGGGCCCCGTGGCGGCGGACCTCCGCGCCGAGATCGCGCAACTCGAGCTGCCCCCGGGCTACGCCGTCACCCTCGGCGGGCAGGTGGCGCAGTTGGACCAGGCGCTGTCCGCGCTGTCGCAGGCGCTGATCCTCGCGGTGGTGCTGGAGTACATGCTGCTGGTCGCGCTGTACCAGTCGTGGTTCTACCCGCTGGTGCGCATGATGGCTGTGCCGCTCGGCCTCGTCGGCGCGCTGGTGGCGCTGATCGTCACGGGGAACACGCTGAACATCTTCTCGATCATCGGCCTCGTCATGGCGGAGGGCCTCGTCGCGAAGACGAGCATCCTGCTCATCGACTACACGAACACCCTGCGCGAGGAGGGCATGGAGCGCACGGCCGCGCTGGCCGAGGCAGCCCGGACCCGTCTGCGCCCGATCCTCATGACCTCCGCCACCATGGTCTTCGGCATGTTCCCGCTGGCCCTCAAACTGGAGGCCGGCGCCGAGTCACGCGCGCCGATCGCGGTGGTGGTCATCGGGGCGCTGATCTCCTCCACGTTCCTCACGCTGATCGTCGTGCCGGCGCTGTACACGCTGTTCGACGACCTCTCGGAGTGGGTCGCGAGCCTCGGCGGGGCGAAGGGCGGCGGCGGCGGGCACCACCTGGAGCGCACCGCGCCGCTGATCACCGACGAGCCGGCGGACGAGCCCGCGCCCGCCCGCGGCGGCATGCTGCCCGAGCCGATGTCGAGCGCGGGGCCCGCCGGCGGCGCCTAGCCCCTCGCACCCGTCGAGGCAGCCCGTAACGCGCGGCGTGCGTACCCTGTGCCTCCCGCCGCATCTTCGAGGGATCCGAGGGACCGCGTGACCGCTGCCGCGAACGACGCCCCGGCCTCCCCGTCTGCCAGCCCGTACCGCTGGGTGATGCTCGCGCTGATCTGCATCGCCTACGGCTCGTTCGGGATGGTGCAGGCCTCGATCGCCCCGCTGATCACGCCGATCCTCCGCGACACGGGGATGACGAGGAGCGAGATGGGGCTCGCGCTCGGCTCGTGGCAGTTCGTGTACCTCTTCGTGGCGATCCCGGCGGGCGCGATCATCGACCGCTTCGGACTGCGACGCACGATCTTCGTCGGCATCGCGGTCGTCGCGCTCTCCCAGCTGCTGCGCGCGAGCGCGGTGAACCAGGCGACGATGCTCGCCGCGGTCATGGTCTTCGGGCTCGGCGGCCCGTTCATCTCCATCGGTGCGCCCAAGCTCACCTCGACCTGGTTCTCCGATCAGGAGGTGGGGATGGCGCTCGGCATCTACACCGTCTCCCAGTCGATCGGCGCGATGGTCGCGACGTCGCTGGCGAACGCGCTGATCATGCCCGCCACCGGCGACTCGTGGCGGGCGACGCTCCTCGTCTTCGGCGGCATCTGCGCCGTCACCGCCGTCGCCTGGGTCGCGCTCGCACGCGAGCCGCGTGGCGGCGCCGGCCGGCGCGCCGAGGGCCCCGGGGCGATGCTCGCCTCGTTCCGGGGGCTGCTGCGCGTGCCGCTGGTGCGGCTGGTGCTGGTGATGGCGGTCGGGGTGTTCCTCTTCAACCACTCGTTCACGAACTGGCTGCCGGAGATGCTGCGCAGCCGCGGCATGAGCGCCAGCGAGGCCGGGTTCGCCGCCTCGCTCCCCACGCTCGTCGCGATCGGCGCGGCGCTGGTCATCCCGCGCTTCACCACCGCGCGCTGGCAGGCCCCGGTGCTCGTCGCGGTGTTCGCGCTCTGGGTGGTGGCTGCGCTCATCCTGCGCGCGCCCGCCACGGCCGGGGGGAACCTCGAGGTCGTCGCGCTGGTGCTGCTCGGCATCGGCCGCGGTGCGGCGACGCCGCTGTTGATGCTGTCGCTGATCCGCGCCCGCTCCGTGGGCTCCGTGCTGATGGGCGCGGCGGGCGGCCTGTTCTTCACCGCCGGCGAGGTCGGCGGCGTCCTCGGCCCCACGCTCACCGGCATGCTGTTCGACGCGACGGGCGACTTCGGCGCGGGGCTGCTCGTGCTCGGCGCGGCGGCGGCCGTCCTCGGCGCGCTCACGCTGGCGCTGCGGGTGGTGGCACGCCCGGGGGTCGAGGCCGCCTAGCGCACCGCCCGCGCACCGCCCGGACACGAAGAAGGGGCCCGCGGCGCGGGCCCCTTCCGTACGTCGCGACGTGCGCCTCGCCGCTACGCGCCGAGGATCTCCGCGTTGTGCTCACCCAGGCGCGGCGCCGGGAGGCGGATCTCGGCGGGCGTCTCGGAGAAGTCCCACGGTGGGACGAGCTGGCCCACCGGGCCGATGCCCGGCTGGTCGACGGTCGTCACCATGCCGACGTGCTTCACCTGCGGGTGCTCCACCATCTGGGCGTAGTCGTTCTTCTCGAAGGTCGTCGCGCCGTGGCGACGGCCGATCTCCAGCACCTCGGCGGTGGTGAACTTCGAGAACGCCTTCTCCCAGACGGGCTTCACCTTCCAGCCGTAGCGGCTGCCGGAGCCGGCCGGGTCGGTGTCCACCAACTGGAACATCGGGTCGTCCTTGACCCACTCCATCTGGAAATCCTTGTACAGCTCGTCCCGCTGCTCGCGCGTCATGCGACCGAGCGTGAACGAGACCGACCCGTCCTTCGTGTGGTAGCCCATGTCGGGCGGCTTCATGTAGGAGTCCAGGTGGAAGCCCCACCATTCGTCCGGGTTCGACAGCGCGGCCCACAGCGTGGAGCGCATGGCGACCAGGGTGCCGAAGGCGGAGACGTCCACGCGCTGGCCGCCCACGCGGTCACGCGCGATCAGCGCCGCGCACGTCGCCGAGAGCCCGTAGATCCCGCAGTACATCGTGCCGAGGTCCACGCCGATGCGGACGGGGGGCTCGCCCGGGACGCCGAGGGACATGATCGCCTCGGACGCCATCTGCGTCCCCAGCTCCGCGTGCGGCGGGTACTCCGCCAGCGGGCCGTTCGGGCCGTAGGCGGAGATGTTCAGGACGATCGCCTGTGGGTTACGCGCCATGATCGCGTCCACGGACAGCTCCGGGTGGTCGCTCCACCCCTCGTCGTGGATCACGATGTCGGCCGCGTCGGTGAGCTTCTTCACGGCCTCGACGCCCGCCGGCGTGGCGAGGTCGACGGAGACGCCCTTCTTGTTGCGGTTCAGCACCATGAAGGTGACGCCGTAGTCGCCGGCGGTCTTTGAGCCCCAGCCGCGGGCGCGGTCACCGCAGGCCTGCTCCACCTTCACCACGTCCGCACCGGCGTCGCCCATGAGCATGGCAGCGTACGGACCGCCCACGCCCTCGGCGAGCTCCACGACGCGGTAGCCAAAGAGGGGACCGGTCACCTACGCCTCCTGCTTCGTCGCCGCGGGCGCGGCGCTGCGGTTGGCGGCGAGCTCCGCGAGGATCTCCTCGTTGTGCTCACCGATCTCCGGCGTCGTGAACCAGCGCGTCGGCGTCTTCGCGAAGTGGTACGGCGCGCCGCCGGTCCACACGTCGCCCCACGAGGCGTGCGAGGGCACGAGGTGCATGTACCCGTTGTCCTGTACCTGCTGGTGGTACCGCAGCTCATCCCAGCGCATGGGCCAGCCGTACGGCAGCCTGTGGCGGCGGAACTGGAGCACCCAGTAGTCGAGCGGGAACTCCTTGAACTTCGGCGCCAGGACCTCGTGCAGCTCGGCGCGGTGGTCGACGCGGTCGGCGTTCGTCGCGAAGCGCGGGTCGGCCTTCAGCTCCGGCACGCCCACTACGTCGCAGAAGGTCGCCCATTCCGCCTCGCTGGTCGCGGCCACGGCCACCCAGCGGGTGTCGCCGGTCTCGAACGCGCGGTCCGGGGCGACCACCTGCGCGGCGCTGCCCAGGCCGGGGTTGATCGTCTTGCGCGCCAGGTACTCGCCGATGCGGGCGCTCTGCAGGTGCGTCGTCGCGCGCAGCATCGAGATGTCGATGCGCTGGCCCTTGCCCGTGCGCTTCCGCGCGACCAGGGCGAGCAGGATCGCCTGCGTGGCGTAGTTGCCGGTGGTGGCGTCCATCTGCGTGGAGTGGCGGTACAGCTCGCCCTCCGTCGCGCCCTCGACGCCGTTGGTCGTCGACATGCCGGTGAAGTGGTTGATCTGGCCGTCCGCGCCGGGCAGCTCGCGCATCGGGCCGTCCTGGCCCCAGCCGGTGACGGTGCAGTAGACGATGCCGGGGTTGATCTTCGAGAGCGTCTCGTAGTCCACGCCCAGGCGGCCGGCGACGTCCGGACGCATGTTCATCAGGAACACGTCGCACGTCTTCAGCAGCTCGTACGCGTTGGCGCGGTCCTCCTGCGCCTTCATGTCCAGCGTCAGGCCGCGCTTGTTCATGTTCCACGAGATGTAGCCGATGGACGTGCCGTTGATGGACGGCGGGACGCCGCCACCGGGACGGTCGGAGCCGGGCATGGTGCGCGGCGTGGGCGGCTCGATGTGGATCACGTCCGCGCCCATGGCGCCCAGGTTCATCGCGCACCACGGACCGACCATGGCAAGCGTCATGTCGAAGACGCGAATCCCTGCCAGCGGACCTTCAGTCATGGCTTGTTCCTTCACTCTCCAGCCCCCGTCCCCCTCCGCGACGCGGCACACGCACGGTCGCAGGGCGCAGGCGCGTGCGCAGCATAATCCCGGTGATGAAGTCCGACCACCGGATCCGCGTGCTGCACGGATCCGCGCGCCGCGCTCGCACGTATTCATCCCAGATGCTGCCGGAATTCGGCCGCGAGGACCCACGGAGCCCGTTCAGATATGCCTGATTCTCTGCCCCAGGCCCCCGCATCGCTCGGCAAGTTCGAGCGCTACCTGATCGAGGAGTTCTACGACGACTACCGCGCGGGAGAGATGCCTCGGCGCACCTTCTTCCGCCGCGTGGCCTACATCACCGGCGGTATGGCCACCGCCGCCGCCACGCTGGTGGCGATGGGCTGCACCGGCGAGGACGTGCCGGACGCGAAGGCGACCATCCCGCCGGCGACCCCGAGCCCGACCACGCCGCCCGCCACGCCGAGCCCCACCGCGACGGCCGCCGCCACCGGCACGCCGGTCCCCGTCGCCGGGGCGAAGAGCCCGCTCTCCGTGCCGGAGGGCGACCCCGCGGTGAAGGGGAGCGACGTGACGTTCGCCTCCGGCTCCGCCCAGGGTGGCGGCTACCTGGCCCTGCCGGCCGCCGCTTCCAGCACGAAGCGCGCCGCGATCCTCGTGTGCCACGAGAACGCCGGGCTCACGCCGCACATCCGCGACGTCGCCCGCCGCTTCGCGAAGGAGGGCTACGCGGCGCTGGCCGTGGACCTGCTGCACCGCGAGGGCGGCACCGGCAAGAACGAGCGCGACAAGATCCCGGGTCTGCTCACCGGCGCCGGCATCCCGCGCCACGTCGCGGACTTCGCGGCGGCGCGCACGTACCTCGGCACGGTGGACGGCGTGGACAACACGCGCGTCGGCATGATCGGCTTCTGCTTCGGGGGCGGCGTGACGTGGGCCTCCGCGACGCAGATCCCGGAGTTGAAGGCGACCGCGGCGTTCTACGGTCCCGCACCGGACGCGGCCGCCGTCGCGAACATCAAGGCGGCGGCCTTCGGCGTGTACGCGGGCAACGACCAGCGCATCAACGCCGGCAAGGACGCGCTGGAGAAGCAGCTCACCGACGCGAAGATCAAGCACCAGATGAAGGTCTACGCGAACGTGAACCACGCGTTCCACAACGACACCGGCAACAACTACAACCAGGAGGCGGCGACCCAGGCGTGGAACGACACGCTCGCCTGGTTCAAGGCGAACATCTAGCGCCCACCCGGCGCCGGGGCGCTCAGTCCGGAGGGAAGCCGAGGGCGGCCGCGTTCGCGTGGCCGCCCTCG